>CAZJSX010000086.1:0-7269 GCA_964548845.1 uncultured bacterium
GGCGATTGATCACCTGACAACGACGACGCGGCATGCATGGATCTTCATAGCAATAACTAGAGCTAGTTGAGCAGGGGTTATCATAATAATAATTTCTATTATAGCTGTAGTCTGAGTAACAGGGATTTGGACAAGTCATTTTAACCTTCCTTGTTTGAAAATGATTGACCAAGAAGATAAGGTAGCACTATTAAGTGTTTATAAAGATAGGCAGCTAAAAATATTTTTAGCTGGTAAAATCTTTAAAAAACAAGATCTGATTTGGGGCTACTTTTTAATGGTTGCACCTCTTCACACTCAAAGGCACTCAATTTGAAAACTAATTCTAATGGGCATCTGGCCGTTAGAACAATATCATCGCCTTGATACTCGTGTTCTAAAACTGTACCCTTTTGCATGATTTCACTAAAAAATTTGAATTCACTTTGTGGGATTTTAAGATGCATGATTTTAGAAGTCCCTTCTAAGAACTGGGTCATCATAGTAAAGAGATCTTCGAATCCCTCTTTTTTCAATGCTGAGAGCTGCACTGTATGTGGGAACATCACCCGTAGACGATGAGAAAGTGCTGGATTTTGGCACTGGTCTATTTTATTTAAAACAGTAATGATCGGTTTTTTATCCGCATGAAGCTCTTTCAAAACAGAGAGTGTTGTCTCTGCATGCTCAACAGCCATTGGATTAGAAACATCAATCACATGGATTAAAATGTCTGTAAAAAGAGACTCTTCCAAAGTACTCTTAAAAGCAGCAATTAAAGTATGTGGCAGTTTTCTGATAAAGCCTACCGTATCGATTAAAAGCACTTGCTGGTTATTGGGCATAGTGAATTGTTTAGTAGAAGTATCAAGTGTGGCAAAGAGTTTATCTTCAACTAAAACATCGGCATCTGTTAATGCATTTAAAAGAGTAGATTTCCCCGAGTTGGTATACCCAATAATAGCAAAAGTTGGGATGGAGGCCTTAACTCGCTTAGAGCGCATTACTGTACGCTGTTTTTTTACATTGTCGAGCTCTTTTTCAAGTTTTTGAATCTCATGACCCAAGATCCTCTTATCGATCTCTATGTGCTTCTCCCCTTCCCCTTTTAAATAATTAGCTCCCCCTCTTTGACGAGATAAGTGCGTCCACATTCTTTTTAAACGTGGCATTTGATAATGAGCCTGGGCAAGGGCAACTTGAATTTTGGCTTCTTTGGTGTGAGCTCTTTGAGCAAAAACGCCTAAAATAATTTCTGAGCGCTCCATAACAGCACATTTAAAAACTTTTTCTAAGTTGCGCTGCTGTGAAGGAGAAATTTCCTCATCAATTACAATTAAGTCAAATTCATTGGCGTAAGCGTAGTCAGAAATTTCTTGAACTTTACCAGATCCCATGTAAGTTGCTGGATCTATTTTTTTTAAGAAACTTGGAACTTTTTCAGTATCTTCAATTCCAAAAGTTTTAACGAGCAGCCGAAGCTCTTCAAGATACTCCATACAGCTGGGTTTATCGCTGCCGTGAGTGTAAAAACCGATTAAAAGAGCTTTGCTTTTTTTCTCTTTAGGCTCAATTGTCATTTCGTTTTCCTATTCAAACTCGATTTGCAAACCATCATAACTCAGCTGCACCCAACTAGGCAATGAGCGATTTGTTGACTCGTGGTCAAGTTCATGGTCAATATGGTTAATATAGACCCTTTTTGGCTTAATATTATCAGCAAATTCAACAGCTTCATCAATAGTAAAATGCACACTTGAGCTTGTATTTCTCAATCCACTAACAATAAGAGTTTCCACCCCTTTCAAATCTTCAAAGATAGACTCAGGATAAGTTTTAATATCTGAAATATAGGCCAAATTTCCAATTCGAATCCCAAGCACAGGCATATCCCCTTGATGATAGGTTAAATATTGCACATGCATCCCATGAAAGTCTATAGCGCCTCGATCGTGTGGCAGGGTTAAATACTCAAATTTAACTGTCTTGCTATTATGCTCTTTAGCTTCTAAAAATTGATAAAAATAGCGCAAACGAATTTCGTTAAATGAAGCTTGTGAAAGCATGCAGTGAATTGGCTGATTTTGGATGAAATAGAAAATTCTCAAGTCATCCAGACCACCTATATGGTCATAATGGACATGGGTGATGATCGCAGCATCAATATGCCGAATATTATATTTGAGGGCCTGCTGACGAAAGTCAGGGCCTGGATCAATTAAAATAGTTTTAGTAGGACTTTGTATTAAAACAGAAGAGCGAAGCCTTTTATTAAATTTGGAGGTAGAGCTACACACCGAGCAGTCACAGCCAATAATCGGGATTCCTGAAGAGCCCCCTGTTCCTAAAAACAAAAGTTTTTTTTTCATACTATTCTCATTTAACCGAGCCTTATCATATTTGGGCAAGGAGAAACTTAAAAGAAATTTTCAAAGTTAATCTTTCAAAAAAGCTCATCCATTACGATTTGATTATCGACAATTGAAAGGCAATGCTCGTTCTTTTTAACTCCGTATGTCGTAACCATGGTTGTAAATAGGGTTTTATTTGTTTTAGTCTGTTCTTTAAAAACTCTTTTTTTGCTTTGTAGTTTTTCCATATAAGACTTATCAATAACAAATTCAAAGTTTGAATATTTCATTTCACACAGATTAACACATTTATCTGCACGATCTATCACGAGATCAATTTGTGCGCCATTTTCCTCGGCTGCTTTTTGAGGAATATAACGCCATCCCGATTCTACTGTACTGATGCCTGAAATCCCGAGAGCATTTTTTATTTTTTGAATATGTTTAAGGCAAAGCGCCTCAAATGCAATACCACTCCATGTATTCCATTTTGGCGTATTTTGCTTCTTTATCCAAAAGTTTGAATCTACACTCTCAAGACCAATGTTAGAGTTTTCTGCAATCCAAGTTAAATAAAAAAGAGAGTATTCATCGATCAATCGATAAATACCTCCGACTTTCTTTTTAGTAAATGAAGGGACTAAAATCAGGAAACCCGCATCGATTAATTCTTCAATAATTTTGCTTGATGTTCCACCAGAGGTCAATTTGGCTTTATCTAAAAGTTCTTCTTTTGTTAAGCCCTCTCCCACTTTAGCTAAAGCCTTAATGATGGCTATATGACGCTCGTAATTTTCAAAAAGAGAGCGGTAAAGATTTTCAAACTCTTGATAGAGCCCTCCATTGATTGAAAAACAAACCTCATTAATGATTTGAGATGCCGATTTACCTTTAGTAATATAGGAGAGATATTTTGGAACACCTCCCATTGCCATATAAAGGTCGATGATCTGTTTTCTATCTAATTCAATATGGCGAGATTTAAGATATTTTTCCGTTTCCAAAAGATTAAAAGGGAGAAGGCGCATTTTTCGAGTAACTCTTCCGTGCAATCCTCCCTTATTATTGATGATATTTCTAATAATCCAAGATGCAGAAGAGCCACAAATGATTAAAATTACATTTTTATTTCGAGAGAGATAGCGATTCCAAAAATGCTCCAAAGCATTTAAAAATTTAGAGCGAGGAGTTGCAAGCCAGGGAACTTCATCAAAAAAAAGGATAATTTTTTTTCCTTTTTCTATTTTTTCAATAGCCTCATTTAATAAGCTTAAAGCCTCTGCCCAATTGCTTGGTAAGGCAACCCTTTCACCTTGATTAAATTGACGAGCAAATTCATAGGCAAATTGAAAAAGTTGCTCTTTAATTGAACCCTCTTTCATTCCTGTAATCTCAAAATAAATCCCTTTATTTTTAAAAAATTCGCTAATTAGAAATGTTTTGCCAATTCGCCTTCTTCCATAAACTGCCAAAAACTGCGGCTCTTCTGACTCATAAACCTTCTGAAGTATTTTTAACTCCTCAAAGCGCCCTATAATATCCTGACCCATACATCCTCTTTTTCGCCAATTATAACAATAAAACCAGCGGAAAGTCAATATTTAACGCGTTTTTTCGCTGGATTTATGTCTATAACCAGCGAAAGTTACATAAAAAGACCTTGTTTTCGCTAGATTTAAGATTAAAATGACTCTTCAAACGGCTGTTAATATTACAAAATGCACCTGGTAAATATAGAGCCTCCTTCTTAAAATAACCCCTTTTTAACTTGAACCTCATATCGTATGAAAATAGCAGTTATAGGTGCTGGTCTTGCCGGGCTATCTTTTGCCTGGCACTGTCAAAATCTAAATCCTAATCATCAAATTACAGTCTTTGATCCCACGCCTATTTCTTTGCGCACCTCAGCCATGGCCAACTTGCTATACCCTTATATTGGAATTCACTCTAAGCTCAACTGGCACGGCAAAAAAGCATTCGATAAAAGTGTGGAACTTTTTGAAGCTATCTCAAAAAAAACTCAAAAGAAAATTTATCAAAAAAAGCCTCTTTTAAAATTAGCATCCTATGACAAACAAGCTGTTTGGTTAAAGCAAGCAAGCTCTCAATATGAAGATATTGAGTGGCAAGATCACACTCCTTATTCTCAAGAAGGTGTTTTAATTACCTCAGCAATTCAAGTAGATCCCCTTTGTTATCTGAGCGCTTTAGAGCACGCTTGTAAGCTTTTAGGCGCTCAATTTATATCTGAAGCGTTTGAGATGCAAAATCGCTCTAATTACGACCAAGTAATCTTAACTGCGGGTTTTAAAACAAATGAACTCTTGGCAAACCCCATTTCATTTTCATATCTTAGAGGACAAGTTTTACAGCTTTCTTGGCCCAATTTTCCTTTTAATCTCAATCACTACCTAATTGCAGATAAATTGCACCTCACCGCCTCAATTGACCAAAAAAGCCTTTATGTAGGTAATACTTTTGATCGGGGCAATATCGACAACACCCCGTCAGTTGATGACGCTATTGAGGCTATTTGGCCACAACTGACACCTTACTTTCCCAATCTAGAAAAAAGTCTCATACAAAAAGTATATGCAGGAGTGCGCCTAAATGCCCCTCACCGATTACCCTTACTGGGCCCTATAGACTCCTCAACTTGGCTTTTTACAGCTTTAGGCTCTAAAGGGCTTCTCTATCATGCCTATTTAGGAGAGTGTTTAGCACTGGCTATTACGGCAAACTCCATCGACGAAATTCCTTTAAAAGTCCGCTATTTGCCCTCTTGATTTTAAATGGGTGTAAAAATCGCTTGCCTAGATAATAAAATTCGTGAAAATAATGGTTCGAACTTAAAAACCAAAGACTTTAAAAAAATATGTTAATACTTGCCTCCTCATCACCAAGAAGAAGAGAAATTCTAAATTTTTTCTCTATTCCTTTTAAACAAGCAGAACCGTCATTTGATGAAGACTCTGTCAGCCATGATGAAGATCCAAAAAAACATGTTCTTGAGGTCTCTAAAGGCAAAGCTCTAAGCTTAAAAGACCAGTTTCCTGATGATATTATTGTCGCAGCTGACACTATTGTCTACTTTGAAAATAAAGTGATAGGAAAGCCTAAAAATCTTAATCATGCTTTTGAAATTTTAAAAAAACTACAAGGCAAATGGCACACTGTCTATACAGGAATCACCTTAATTCACCAAAATCAAATGGTCACAGACTACGATGAGACGCGCATTTTATTTAAAGACTGCACCGATGATGAAATTAAAAAATACATCGACGGCATTTCTTGTTTAGATCGAGCAGGCGCTTATGCCATTCAAATGGCCGGCAACATCATGGTAGAAAAACTTGAGGGTTGCTTTTATAACACGGTTGGATTACCTATTAACGCCTTAGAGAGAGCTTTAAAATTACTAGGAGTCAATCTGTGGGATTATTTAAAAAAGGGCTAGTCGTTGTTTTAGGAACAATTACAATTGCAGCATGCACTAATAAAACAGCCGTCATGTCTGCAAAAGATCAAGCTCTTTTACAACAAACTCTGAAAAACTCAACTTATGTAACGCAGCCAGATTTAGCTTTTTCAGATCATTTTGCACTTGCCTCTGTCAATTCTATTAAAGATATTAATGAAGCAATCTCTTTATACCGTAAAGACTATCGCGAACAAAAAAGTCATGACTACGAAACGATTCAAAATTTAGCATTTAAAATATTAGAAGAGCCTCGCATTTTAGAAGATGCCGAATCTCAGCTTTTAAGTATTTTCGCAGTCGATTTAGCCAAGCATCCCAGACTACTACCTATTTTAGAAACAGCCTTAGACAGCCCGCATGGAGTCATACAGCTCACTGCCATCCAAACTTTAGCCCGTATTTCTGATGACAAAGCCAACCAGTTATTAATTAAAGGGTGTAGCTCCCCTTATTTAGAAGTAGCTTTGACCACTTGTTATATTTTAGCACAAAGAAACCACCCCCAAGCCTATAGTCTAACAAACTCTTTGATGAACAAAATTAATGAAGATGGATTGGAATTTTTCCCAGCAATTTTAGCGATGATTAACACTCCACAAACGACAAAAGCCTTAAAAAAATTTCTCACTCATTCTAAAGAAAACGTCAGAGTCGCTGCCATTTTAGCAGCAGCACAGAGTCACCAATTTGCCCTTTTAAATGATCTTCGAAGCTTAGCTAAACAACATAACATTGTTCAGCAAGAAGCCTGCGCCTTTGCTTTGGGAGAAATGCACGATGAAAGCTCCATCCCAATTTTATTAGAACTTGCAAACAGTCAATCTGAAACAGTGGCATTAGCTGCCTTAAAGGCTTTAGATCAGCTGGGGCAAAAAAGTGCCTGCTACGCTATTGAAAAAATAGGGCAAAAGGGCAATGTTTTTGCCATTCAACTTCTCAAAGAAATGCAAGCAGATCTACATCTTTTAGAAGCGCTAGCAAATCAAGCAAGCTCCGATCACAGTGCGCTCAATGCCTCTTTAGCGCTACTTCGAAAAAAAGACCCTATTTGCATGCCTTATATTTTAGGACTATTGCTTCCTGAAAATCCTAATATGCTTCTTTTAGATATGTACTCTCCAGGAAAAACGCTCACTGCTAAAAAATTAGTCTTAAAAACAAATGGTTTGCTAAGAGAAAATCCTATGGCAGAAGATAGCTCCTATCGAGCCAGACTTCAGATTTTAGAAGAATGCACCGAACTTCCAGAAGAGGTCTTTTTACAAATTGCAGAGATGATTATCGACAAGCATCAAAGTGATTTAGTCCCAAGTGTGATTCAACATTTGATGATGCTTAAAACGGATGCATCGATTGCTCTATTAAAAAAATGGCAACAAAAAGTAGGTGCTCCTTATGTGCGCATGTGGAGTAATTTAGCTTTGCTAAAATTAAATGAGCCGGGCCCTTGGAAGG
>CAZJSX010000087.1:0-7213 GCA_964548845.1 uncultured bacterium
AGAGACATCAATGGCATAATTATAAAACATAAAAATAGCACTCAAAAGCCATATCGACCATGCGCGAACAGGATAATTTAATTTATCACTGGTTGTTGTCATCGTATTTTCCTCATAATAAAAATTTATGATTTTGCGTCATTACTCTCTACTATCAGTTATAAAATCTGATAGCTTTCTCTCTGACCCTCTGGTCACTTCTAGAAACAAACGAATGTAGTAAAAAATTGGGGGGTGTATATTCGCCTACGGGCGAATGAGCACAAGGACGAGAGTTGAAATTAAATTTTGACGGACAAAAAAAAAGCCAGAAGAGCAAAGATCCATCTTGATCTCTTCGTTAAAATAAGAAGATTTATTTATGCTTTTTGTTTTCATGGGCACTATAATAAATAGAGAATTACTTTATTAGCAATTGCTTTTGCTAAGAATTTTACTTATTTTCATCTAGTTATTTTTATAACCCTTTTAAATTGATTGTATGTGCCATCTGAAATTGCTCATAATAAAAGCTAAGAATGCTGCGATAAGGCAGCAAACATTGACCACTAAATGTAAAGAAAGATTTTAAATACCAGACTCTAGCTCAGATAATTTCTTAAAAATGATTTTTTTAATTAATCATCCTTTTCATCATCAGCTCTCAAATTATTTTGAAAATAATCTACAGCCAAAGTAGCTAATCCCATACTCACAGATTTGCGACAAGTCTTTGCTGTATTTACAAAAGGATTGAGCGCATTGGCAACAACTCCTGCCGCAAAAGCTGCTGCGTATTCGTTAGTAGCATTGCAACCAAATCTTTTTCTTATAACACGGCTTGAACAATCAGCTACTTTCAGCCCTGTAACAAAGGCTGCTCTTTGATAAGATGAAGTGATTAGGTTTTTTGGTAGATTACGTAACGAGTTAAGTACTCCCCCCCTTAACGCTGCAGTATTAAAAGCACCTGTAAGTGGGGCTAAATCAGTCACATCGATCGAGCAGCTTGCTAATGCAGAAAACGTAGTTGGTCTCTCATCTTCGCTCTCCTTAAAGTTACTCTTATTAAAACCTGGTCTTTGAGTTAAGCGCGACTCAACAGTTGCTCCCAAACTTGAAGTAACTAATTGGTCTGTAAAATAGGGAGACCATGGAGCAAGATTTGCACCTTTTACAGAAGAACTGAAATGTCTTACTAAATTAGAATATGGATTTAATAATGAACCTGTCGTCGATCTCAATAATGATAATGATGGCGTCATATGTTCTCCTAAAAATTTCTATTAATCAATATTTTTAGCTCTAGATCTAAGATTAGAGTAAAAATAAAAATATAATTAAAAAAGAGGTGATATTGGCCTATTGGCTCATGAGTATTCTAACAAAAATTGAAACTTTTCTTTGAAAAGTAAAAAAGAATCTTCGTTAGATAGGCTTTATATCAACCTTTCTACTGCAAGATGTTTAATTTGCAGATCTCTTCAATCTACTAAGTCAAATAGTATATTTTAAGTTGTCTGTTATTAACAAGATAAATAAAGGAAAGATAAATTCTGAGTTTAAATTGGACCTAATTCTAACCGATTAAAAAGAAGTTAACTAAAATAATTAAAATTTTAATTGCTGATAAAGAGCTATTTTAATCATAACTAACAGGTAGTTTTTTTGACGCTAGGAGATTTGTCATGAAAAAGTGTTGGTTAACTACTTGTGCTCTTATAATATTTCAATCTTTTCTTTTTACTGATGCATCACTAGACTCCGAACAACTACTAGCAAAAAATACAACAGCAAGAAATCAATCTTACATAAGTAAATCTAGAAAAAAAATATCAAATCCTTATCTTGTCAACCCCGACTATTTAGGCTTTAAAGAAGGGTTGTTTTTTCAAACCAATATTGGAGTTGGGTTTCTTTATTTTTCAGGTGTCAATGGAAGCACGGGCGCCACTTATAACAACACTTTTACAAATGTTGATCAGGCCGCACTTGTAGGTCGATCTTTATACAGAAATCATCTTCGCTATAATCGAACCCCTCTTTTTGAATACTTACTAGGCTATCAGTGGGCACCTGGAATTAAAGGGGCTTTCTCTTATCAACATCAAGGGGGAATTTCTGTACAAAGTGCTATGGAGTCAGGAAGAAATAATCTTGTAGCAAGTAGTTTATTTCCACCTCACCCCTATTCCCAACTTCGCACAAACTTAAGCTTAGATGCTTTTATGGCCCAATTCATATTGGAGTATCCTCGCGCACTGATTTGTAAAAAAATTGCAATAGCCCCTTATTTAGGAATTGGAGTAGGAGCAGGATGGCAAAGCTGGACAAATATTGAACTTGAACAAACAGCATTTCTTGCAAATGTTTATGGCAATTTCATACTTCCTCTTCGAAATAAATACATTGCTAACGCCGTTTGGATGGCCAATTTAGGGATTCATTTTAGAAGTGCAACTCCAGATCAGGAGTTTTCTGTCGTTGTAGGGTGTAAATATAACAATTGGGGACAAGCTTATAATATAGGAAAAGTAGGACAACAAAATGCTCCAAAAAGAGGACTAGTCTCCCCTTTTGGCATTGATACTCTTTACTCATTTGCCCCGTACTTAGGGGTACAGTGGAGTCTTTCTAACGACTGTTCTATACAAGCCCCACACAACATCAATGGCAATAATGTGAATCAATGGACCCCATTCATTGCACACAGCTATAACTTTGCAAAACAACCCACTATTTTCACGCAATTTAGTGCAGGACCAGGCTTTCTTTACTTCTCAGGACAAAAAGGAAATATCTTAGCTTATTATGCGGACCCTGGCACAACAAGCGCAGGTCTTACAGCAGATCAAGCAGCTATTCAAGGCTTCTCTCTATTTGATGGGCATATTCGTTATAATCGAACTCCCTTATTTGAATACCTTTTAGGCTACCAATGGAATGCATGGCTCAAATTAGCCTTCTCTTATCAACATCAAGGGGGAATTTCTGTACAAAGCGCAATGGAAAAAGGAAGTGGGACCAACTTTAGCGTTTCCAATACATTTGATGCCTATTCTCAATTTCGCTCTGATTTAAGTTTAGATGCTTTTATGGCGAAAGTCTATTTTGAATTCCCTCATGCTTTAATCTGTAAAGGGATCGCCACATCTCCTTATTTAGCCATAGGTATTGGCCCAAGCTGGCAAAGCTGGACCGACGTTGAACTTGAACAAACTAATCTCAATATAAGCGACTTGGCTTACACAAACAATCTTCTACCTCTTCGCAACAAGTATATTGCTAATGCAGCTTTTATGGTCGATGCCGGGCTACATTTTCAAAGCGCATATCCTTACAGTCACTTCTCGATTTTAGCAGGATGTAAATACAATCAATGGGGTCAAGCGCGCAACATCGGCAAAGTATCTCAGCAAAATGAACCTAAACGAGGGCTTGTATTTCCTTTTAGCATCAAAACGATTTACTCTTTTGCCCCATACCTTGGCGTACAATGGAATTTTTCAAATAACTATTCTTACAAAACTCCTTATGCCATCAATGGCAAACAAGTTAATCGCTATAAACCTTTCCTAGCAGGCACTCGCAATTTGCAAATGAAAAAGTCTATCTTCACGCAGTTTAATGCGGGGATTGGCTTTTTATATTTTTCAGGAGTCAACGGCAGTACTTTTGTTGCATACGAAACACCAGCTAAAACCTCATCGGGAAATACTATTTGGGGAGGGAATTCGATCAAAGGAAAACTTCGCTACAATCGCACTCCTTTATATGAATATCTTTTAGGCTATCAATGGAATGCATGGCTGAAATTAGCCCTTTCTTATCAATATCAAGGGGGAATTTCTGTACAAAGCGCAATGGAAGCTGGACTTGGCACAAATCCTAGTAATAGCATCAATGCCTATTCACAGCTGCGCACTAATTTAAGTTTAGATGCTCTGATGGCTAAAATCTATTTTGAATTACCATGTGCTTTTATTTGTAAAGGTGTTGCAACATCTTTTTATATCTCTCCTGCAGTAGGCTCAAGCTGGCAAAGCTGGACCAACATTGTTTTAGAACAAACAACTACCGATGCCCCTAATTATAATAACTACCCTCTTCCATTACGCAGTAAATACATTGCGAATGCAGCTTGGATGTTAGATTTAGGATTTCACTTAAAGAGCGCCTATCCAAATAACAATTTTTCCGTATTTTTAGGCTGCAAATATAATCAATGGGGACAAACTAGAAACATCGGTAAAATTTCACAGCAAAATGAGCCAAAAAGAGGGCTTGTGAATCCTTTTAGAATCCAAATTGTTTACTCTTTTGCCCCTTATTTGGGAGTGCAATGGAATTTCTAGTGAATTAAAAAATTCTTGAATTATCACCAATCGTAATTCAAATTGCACGAGAAGAAATATTTTTTTAAATTATTTCATATTCTTTGAAGATTTTATTAAATCTTAATAATAAAGCTTTATCTTGTTTTGATTTAACAAAAATTAAACAACATAAGGTTAAAAGTTATGTCATCGATTTACTCTATAAATTCTAAACCAAACTTTCAAGATCTTTTCAATAGCCTCTCAATCCCATTACCCTTATTCAAAAGGGCCTGTTTTTTGATGGATCGCTTCAATGCAAATAATGTTGAAGATCTACCAATTATTACAGGTCAACTCACAGATCTCAAAGAAACGTTGATCAATTTGTCGACCAATCCATTTTTGTTGCAACAAGAAAAAGTCATGATTAATGCAATTGGTATGGCTATTGATACTCTATTAAAAAAAAATGAGGAAATACAAAAAACCTTATTAAGTACCACTGATCTTGCTTTAAGCAATGGACTTACCGCAGAGACTCTTCAAGATTATGTAGACGTTATGAGAATGACTCTGCAAACAACAAAAAAACAATGTTTTTTTACATTAGAGTTAGTTCGTGCTTTATTCAGTTGCAAGATAACAAATCCCTCTGATTTAAATTTTTTAGATGAATTTTTTATAAATTTGCATACGAAGACTGAACAAAATTGGTATTACAATATTTTCTACACTCTATCTGTACTAGATAATATCATTAATGATTCGCACGCAAGCTCTGAAGGCATTACAAACTGCTTTTGCTTTATGCAGTCAGTTCTAACTGATAAGTACAGCCATCTTTCTAGTGTATTAGATTTTTTTAATATAGTATATGATACCAATTTTACAAATGCATTTTTAGGTTCAGATTTTGCAGAACTTGAACAAGCATATGTTGCCTTCCTTGAACAAATTGTCCCATTTTCAAAAGCATACGATGAAGCGCTGTACATGGCAGGATTGAAGTTAGTAACTGCTGGAAATCATTTTAATTCTAAACTTAAAGTGCCTGAAATAATTTGAAGTTATGTTGCAGCTATAACTTCTCAATTCGATTTTATGGTGATGGGAGGAAGTCATTCCTCCCAAAATCTACTTCGTTATGATAGGAGTAGTTAAGCCTGGAGACTTTATTTTACCATCAGTTAGATTCCCTATCCCCATAGCAAACCCCCCGTTACCAAGTACATTTGCTGATGTAATTAAAGGATCAAAAAGAATGTATAGAGCAGTAATCAATGATAACATCTCTCCACTAAATCCCAAGTGAGCCTCAAGGATTGGGAGCATGACAAGAATACCTCCCCCAGGAACTGCTGCGACAGAAAACTTTGCCAACACAAAGTATATGGCAAATATGAGATAGCTATAAAATGTCGGTTCAGCGACTCCAAAACTCTTCATAACTGCGAAAGCAAAAATAGGAATAGCAAAGCAATCTCCAATCAAATGAATATTCACTGTTGCAGGAATAATGGATCTAGCCATCTCTGGATTTGTCGAATTTTTTTCTGTCCCTAAAATGGTCAATGGCATAACCGCAGCGCTAGACATACTTCCGAAACCTGCAATAGTTGCAGGAAACATGTTTTTGATGCTTTTAGCAAAAGCTTTGAGCTGGAAGCCATTTGCAATATAGTAAATCAAACCAATATAGGCAAAAACTGCACTAGCCACTAAAACAAAAATGAGAGCATAGTTGCGTAAAATAAAACTCAATACACCATCATGCATCATTTTGATAATAAAGCCTGCGATGAAGAAAGGGATAACATATAAAAATGACTTCAAAGAAAGATTAATGAATTTTTCAAGCTGAGTTGCAATTTTCCCCGCTAAAATAGGCCTTAACCATCCACATAAAATACCTAATAACAAGCCTGCAAACATCGCATGGCTATTACCAACTAATTTTGGTAATGAAAAGTTGCCTAATGGAATTAACGAGGCCCCCTCTGTTGGAATAGGTATAGACAAGTCTAACTGATAGGCAAAAGTACCTATAATGTAGCTTAGCATAGTTGAAATGAAATTGGATAAACAGATCACAACCAAAATGGATAGAACCCATTTCGAAGCTTTTTTAGCTAATTGAACAGAGGTTTTAAACAAAAGGCCAAAAATAATAAATGGAAGGGTGAATACAATAAGAGATTTGAGAGATAGGCTTATTCCATATAGAAGTGACTTGCAAATTGGTGGAATCCATTGATATGAAATTCCTACCAGAGCAATCATAGTCAGTAGAATAATCGGCATTTTGCGAAACATAAATGTCTCCGTTTTAAGCTTAGTTTTTTAAAATTTTTAAAGATTTAATAGAAAGAGCGTGGTTTTACTGGCTGCTGCCAGTTGTTGTCGTTGAGAAAAAGGCTGTGGCTTTATAGTTAGAAATACAAAACATTTTAAATCCTCAGGGCAATAGGATCTCACACCCCATATTTAAAAATCAAGCGATTGCAAGCATTCCAGATGGTTTAAAATATCAGGTTAGCAAATTCAAATTTTTATTTGATTTTAGATCTATTTAACTTGTTCTGAAGACCGATTTTCCTTACTTTTCAAAATATTTTTAAGCTTAGAAACCGGCTAGAAACAGATAAATTAAATAACGATCTTCATATAATTAAAAAAAGATTTCACACTCTTATATCATTTTAGGATGAGACTCCTCCTAATGTCAAATTATTTTTTTAATCACTCCCTTGGCGAACTCCCTCAATATCGAGAAAGCCAGTTTTTAACTAACTTTCCCATCCTTTATTTGATCTTTAAATTCAGCAGCTACAATATATTTTAGTTAACTATATATACGTCTCATTAAGACAAGTATATACTAAATTTTATTATTCAATAAGGAGCCTATGTCGCTG
>CAZJSX010000088.1:0-7200 GCA_964548845.1 uncultured bacterium
CACTATATGCACCCCTAACTGACAAAGGATGCGGTATTTTTTATTGCAAAAAAAATGCCTCATTTCGTATTATTAAGATATAGTAGTGCAATACTGCTTAACGAGAAAATTTATGAATATGTATAAAGCTTACAGTTTTTCATTCTCTTCATTCCTCTCTTGCAACAGCTGTTGTTGTTGTTAATTCTTTTTTACCCACATTTTAGTTTAAATTTTATTTTAGAATTATAAATTGCTCATTTTTTGCAATTTGTAATTTTCATGTTGCAATTGCAGGTTTTTATGAAGCTTATTTATCAAGTTATTTTTTCAGCTATCTTAGGATTAATCATTGGTCTCAATATTGATCCTGAATTGACCAAAATATTGAAACCATTGGGAGGAGTTTATATTAATTTATTAAAGACGATTGCTCTTCCTCTTATATTTTTTTCTTTGATAAGCGGTATGACAACTCTCTCCAGTCCTAAATTTCTATACAAAATAGGACTAAAATCTGTAGGTCTTTTTTTATTAACCGGATTGATAGCTTCTTTGATTGGCATTTTTTCAAGCTTTGTCTTCTCATCAACTCAAACAAACTTAGCTATGGAAAATGATAAAACTGCAGTTTTTAGTCCCACCTCATTCTCTTTTGAATCTTTCCTCGAGCTCATTATTCCAAAGAATTTATTAGATGCATTTATTAATGACTCGACGATTCAAGTCACTATTTTAGCAATCTTGATAGCTACAGCTATTTTTACCTTACCTAGTAAGCAAAAAAGAACTTTGATTACGATGGCAAATTCTTTCAATGCCCTTTTTCTTAGCATTATGCAAAAAATACAACTGCTAGCCCCCTTTGCCGTTTTTTTCTTTATCACTCATTTAACAGCTCATTTCGAGAAAAAGATATTCCACATGCTCTTTTACTTCGTCATGACTCTATTTTTTGCATACCTCGTTCAATATATCTTCTTAGGTCTTTATATCCGTTTCATTTCTAAACTACCCATACTTCCCTTCTTCATCAAAAGCTTAGAATATCAAAGTATTGCCTTAAGTACAGGAAGCAGTAAAGCAACTCTTCCTAGCACTATCAAAATTGCTAATAAGAAATTAGGTATATCTAATGAAAGAGCCTCATTTATCTTGCCTCTTGGCGCCTCAATCAATATGGAAGGACTCGCGATTTACCTTGTTTTGAGCGTACTTTTTGTTGCTAAAACTGCAGGTATATTTTTTGGATTACAAGACTATCTTTTATTAGCTTTTCTAGCACCTTTAATGGCAATTGGAACTGCAGGAATACCTGGCGGAGCTATAGCAATTTTGCCTCTTTTCTTTTCTATCTGGGTTTTACCTTTCGAATATATCTCTCTTTTTATCGCTATTGATCCCTTGATCAACATGTTTAGAAGCGCACTCAATATTACAGGTGATGTAGCCAATACCCTCATACTAGATCAATTGCAAGGAGATCTAAAAATTGAAACTTATAAAAATATGGAGTCATTATGAAAAAGCTTATCATTATACACGAAAACGCTGATTGGCTTAAGCCAATTACATTAGCTATGCAGAAAGCAGGTATACCTGTTGAAGAATGGTATCTTGATCGCCAGGGATCTTTTGATCTCTCTAAAATGCCCGATCAGGCTTTATTTTTTAACAGGATGAGCCCTTCTGCACACACTCGCAACCATTTTAGGACATACGAATATAATTCGGCTATTTTGTCTTGGTTAGAATTTCATAAAGCAAAAATTCTCAACGGTTATTTTCCTTGGCAAATGGAGAATAGTAAAATTATTCAATACAATCTTCTCAGAAATTTTCATATTCTAGTCCCTCGAACGGTAGTAGCTTTCAGCAAAGAAGATATTTTAAAAGAGGCTAAAACATTCTCATATCCCCTTTTAATCAAACATAATCGAGGTGGAAAGGGAACAGGGGTCCATCTTTTTCGCTCTTTTGATACCTTGGAAACCTTTTTAAATTCTGAAGAGTTTTCCGAGTCCCCTGATGGCATTACTTTG
The DNA here is from genome assembly GCA_964548845.1 of uncultured bacterium. Classification (GTDB taxonomy): domain Bacteria; phylum Chlamydiota; class Chlamydiia; order Chlamydiales; family JAAZZY01; genus CAZJSX01. The sequence goes on from CAZJSX010000088.1 coordinate 2,022, forward strand.
ATTCAAGAGTATATCGAGGCCGAAGAACCTTATATTTATCGATTAGAATTCATTGGAAAAAAATTTTTCTATGCCGTGCAGATAAATACTCAAGGAGGATTTGAACTCTGCCCTGCAGATGCCTGCTCATTAGAAAATCAATTCTGCCCCATACAATCAGAAAAAAAATTTCAGATTCTTAGCTCATTCCCTCATAAAGAGATCATCGATTTGTACGAAGAGTTTTTAAGACATCATAATATTGATGTTGCAGGAATAGAATGTATTATTGATAAAAAAGGGCAAATCTACACATACGATGTTAATACGAACACAAACTACAACCAAGCTGCAGAGGAAAGATCAGGACATAAGTCTGCCTATACGCAACTTGCTGAGTTTGTCGCAGAAACAATGAAAACATAAATTAGGGCAATCAAAAGGCTTGGGAAAATCCAAGCCTTTCGCTTTGGCAATTGAGAAAGCATTTAGAATTTTTTCTAGTTTTTCAAAATGATTATTTAGTCCAAAAGATCAACTTCAACAGCTGGATAACTTTCGACATACCACTCTCCTAAGACACCAAAGTATGTGACCTGCCGCTTTTCAAAATCGACAACATAGCTCACAACACCTGCTTGCCAGGCAGCTTTTAAAAACTCTGGGAAAGTAGTGAGCCCAGCTTGATCGGCCTTCAAAGCTTTTATGAGGGCGTCGCGAGCAAAACAAGGCACTTCCATAGTTGCATTTATTAAAGACTTCCCCTGACTTACCACGGAGCCATAATCAGTGAGATAAATGCTTTGGCAAGAAGGAAGATTCCAAATATTTTGAGTTACACCAGCTTTTCTTAAAGTTTCGGCAAGATAAGGGAATCCCCCTTTAATACGAGCGCTCATTGCCAATTGTTGTGCTTTTGCAAGGTTATCTAATGCTTTGTTCATTTATAGATCTCTGCTGTAAATTCAAAAAACTATAAATTGCTTCTGATTGATAGCCAACGAAAAAATGATGTTTAACTCTTTAAAAAAGAGTGTTCAAAAATGATTCGCATTTGTCAACTTTTGATTGGATAGATAAGCTATTTTTCTCAAAATGACTCAATAGCACTTTTGTTCGTAAGTTCTTTTCAAATAACAGCTGGTGCTTTTTTAAAAACCTCCAAAACAAACCGTCCCAAATTTCACACCAGTCCCCTTTTTTATAGTCACTCATTTTTAAAAGATAATTGGAGCTTGAAATGTATGGTTTCGTTGTCATTATGCCGCCATTTGCATATTGACTCATACCGTAAATATTAGGAACCATCACCCAATCATAAGCATCTACAAAAAAGGTCATAAACCATTCATAAATTTCATTTGGATCAACTTCAAGAAGAAGTAAAAAATTTCCTAATATCATCAGCCTTTCAATGTGATGACAGTATCCTGTTTTTAAGATTTTTTTGATGGTTTGGTCAACTGGATCAATTCCAGTTGTCCCATTCCAAAATGATTTGGGTAGTTTTTTTGTATGTTTGAAGTAATTTGAAGTTCTATCTTTAGTGCTTCTTAAAAAATAAATAGCTCTCATGAACTCCCTCCAACCTATAATTTGTCTAATAAACCCCTCAATTGAATTAATTGGTATGTCTAGGGTGTTGAAAGCTTCAATCGATTTTTTTATCACTTCATCAACGGTTAAGATTCCTATATTTATTATTGGAGACAAAACGCTATGAAAAAGAAAAAACTCATTTTTAACAATGGCATCTTCGTATGCTCCAAATAAATTTAATCTTTCACTCAAAAATTTGGATAAAGCAACTTGAGCTTCTTGAAAATTTGTTGGATAATAAAATGTGTCAGAAAAACCGACGCTTAAGGGGAAATTTTTCTCTACATAAGATTTAGCTTCTTTCACAAATAAATTCTCACTGGGGATGTAGATTCTAGGTAGACTTAAAGTCTTGGGTAATTTTTTCCGATTTTCTGCATCAAAACTAAATTTTCCTCCTATCGGCTTTCCACTTTCCATTAATACATTCATCTTTTTTCTTTGATGAGCGTAAAATGAAGCCATTGAAAAATGAGTTTTTTGGGAGAATTCTTTCTCAATCTCATTTCTGCTACAGATAAATCCAGGAGAGTCATACCACTTTAGTTTAAAACCAAATTGTTTTACTGCAGAATTAAGATCGTCTTCTAACCACTTGTCTTCAAAACTTGCTAGATGAATTTGGCTTATCTGACTTTCTGCCAATTTTTCAAATACTGCACCTCTTTTATCAAGCAAAGAGCTTTCTAAATAAACGACATCTAAGTTTTTGTCTTTTAGAAAAGCTTCATATTGCCGCATTGCGGCTCTTAAGAGAACGAGTCTTTGTTTATGAAATTGCTGGATTTTAAAGAATAGAAATTCTTCAACAAGATAAACTTTACGATTTTTGCAAATAGCAGGATGATTTTCAAAAAGTTGATCTGGAAAAATTAAAGTTATCTCTTGCATATGGCACAACTATACTTAATGTTGTTTTAAAAACACAAGCACCTCATCAATTTAAGGCTCATCGCACTAATACCGCAATTAGGGTAAGAGAGCAATAAAAGAGGCCAATCATGTGAGCTGTCTTTTGAGATTTGTAATTGTAGAGACGCATTCAAAACTTTTAACTGGAAGACTTTTTTAATTTCTTATAATTTGATAAAAAATAACTTTTACAACTGAGATGACTGTTCTTATGTATTTTATCAAAATGAGAAATTTATTCTTTCTGTTCATCAGTTTTTCTTTAATAACGTCTTGTAGTGATACTGGCGCCAAAGAACTGACTGGCAAAAAACTAGCTGAATCACTTCAAGCAAAAGAAATTCCAACTTATTTATACAAAGTAGTATCTATGGATGATTGGGGGAAAGCTTGCAAGACTATCCATTTATCAAGCATAGATGATGCTTTTATTCATCTCTCTACAGAAGAACAGCTGGATAAGATTATTGAAAAGTATTGGGCAGATGTTTCTGAATACGTGGTACTAAAAATTGTGACGACAAAATTGGTAGGAAATTTAGTCTTAGAAGCCAATACTGGTGGAGTAAATAAATATTATCATTTGTACAATGGATCTATTCCTTTAAACGCAATCGTGGAAATGAAAGTACACACAAAATAGATAAAAAGCTTCCAGAAAAGCTCTGAAAGCTCTTTTAAGATGGAGGTGGAGAGACGCATTCAGAACTTTTGATTGGCAAAAGTTTGTTAATTCCTATAAAATAGAAGCTATATTGAAAGGTTTCTTATGAAAAAAGCATTTACTCCCGAAGAGATATTTCCTGATGGTGAAGATTATACAATAGTTGTTAATCCATTTACAGGCCTTAAAGGAAAAGCGCGCAAAGCTACCGTAGCTGCGACTCTCAATAACATAGCTCTTCTCAATCAATTACTTCTTGAGAATGAAGAATTAGATCAAATTCAGGCGATCAATGAAGCGATCAGTAAGCTTATCCCCTCTTTAAAAGCTATAGGTGTTTTCGATCTTTTTAACCTTGAAGAGTGGATAAACGATGATCGACAGCTTGGTAGGATTTATATTATTGCCCTTTATTTGAAGCAATACCCTGAGGAAATGACTGCCCATCTCGCTTTGAAACTTAACGAAATTAAACAGAGAACAAAATCGATTTCTCTCAGATCAGAACTTGATGACATCACTAAATAAAAAGCCAGAAATAATCCTGGCTTTGTCTTTTTGGAGGTGGAGAGACGCATTCAGAACTTTTGATTGGTCTTCCATTGCCTCTTCAATGACACGTTTGGAGCTATCAGTCGCCCGCTAGGGTTTAGTTTTTACTGTCTAAAGTCTTAAGGCTAGCTCTGTAGCTGGCAATTACGAGTAGTACCATCAAAATAGGAACAAATATCTTTAGATAGAGGGCGATAGCAGCAATTGATCCAAAGGCAACTAAGAGTCCTTGAGTGGCCAATGATGGCACTGCCTTCATAAGAGGAAGCGCGATCATCTCGGTAACGATTTTTGTTTTGAATCGGTTTTGATAGGGCAGATAGAGATATAATATTTGAATTAGAGGGAAGAACAAAGCACTAGCAGTACCCACGAGAAGTCCGTTGAAGATTCCTTGCCCTAGCCAAGATAAAGAGAAGCTTAGAAAGATAATCCCTCCTACTAGAATAGACAGGGACGCGTAGAGAGCGGTTGTTTTCCATCCTTTCTTTAAAATAAGCCAGGTACCCAATATTGCCCAAATAATAGAAATTGCAATTGTTGCAGAACCCACAGACATTAAGTAGGCTTCCATAAATTTTAAATAAGTTGCAGCGCCTGGGAACTGAGTTCTCAGCTCGGATTTAAAAAGAATGTCTAAAAAGCTTTTGATCATAGCAGAGCCAGCCAGTAAATAAGCGGCGCTCAGATAGGGAAATGCAGTGTGTGAAACAGAAGATTCCTGAGGGTGGATCAAACTATTCGGCAATCTTTTCCATGACCAGTTGAAGACGAAGAAAGAAAAGACCATGAAAACTATAGCGGGAACAATCATAGCCATTAGGGGCCATTTAGAGGCTCCGAGCACCATTAGGCCTAAGTTCGATGTCATGGCTCCAGCTACGCCTAAGACCAGTGTGAGGGGTATATAGTATTTTATTCCTTCTGGCAAGGAGACAAGGCGATTAATAAATCCCCAGATAAATAGTGAGTAAAAGCTAAAATTCAAAACACTCAGTACAATGTACATCAGAGATATGGGCCAGTGAGTGATTAGAGGTTTATATATTCCAAAAACTTCCGAGACTCCGCTCAGAGTCAAATGTTCTTGAAAAAACATCAATCCTGTCAAAAGAACGATAACTCCTGTTAAAATAAGCAAAGCGCCTTTGAAGACTTTTTCAAATGGCTTGTAAATTGAAAAAATAAGAAGAGAAACCGCCAGGATGATTCGGGGAATGATTGTGGATACTTTAAGAGCTGGAATTTCAGAAAATCCTAGCTGGTTACCGATGAGTGAATTTTGTGAAAAATGAAAAAGAGTGACGCTACAGGATAGGAACATTGATAGCAATAAGGCTGGAAAGAAGATGAATTTTATGGCCTTTCGTAAATCAGGATTTAGCATCTTTTCTTCCATGAAAAAAGGTCATTTTCTCACGCAAATGTTAATAAGATCAACGATAAAGTTCTGGAGTAAGAGGAAAATGGCAA
>CAZJSX010000089.1:0-7158 GCA_964548845.1 uncultured bacterium
CCAGCGACACAAGGATTTTCAGTCCTCTGCTCTACCGACTGAGCTATCTGGCCATAGCAAATTTGGCCCATAAATATAGAAACTCAGTTTATTTTATACAATGCTTATTTCAATAAAGCGCACTGTTAACGGTGAAAAAGCTTAGAAGTACTAGGACTTTTTTGACTTAGCTCCAACATATCTTTAATAATAAACACTGCTTCTTCCATTTGAATATCTTTAGCAGCTGGAGCCCTAGAGTTATAGTCTGAGGTTTCTAGCTCTTTCATAAACTGTTGGAAGTCTTTATTTTTAGCAAGTCTTCTACTACTATTTTTTTTAAGCTCAGGAATCATCTTCACCCATATCTCTTCTTTCTTTTGAAGAGTTGGAAGATAAAATCTTGTAAAAATATCTTTAGCTCGGGGATCTAAGTCAGCTAAAGTGTCGTCATAAGCTGGGGCAATTTGATCTCTTCCAAGTGGAGATGAGACATATCGCTCACCAATTTTTTCATAATAATAGTGCGATGGAACCACGATATCGGCTTTAACGCCATCTAACTGCGTGCACTTACCACTAACTGTATAATACCTGCCAATAGTCACTTTAAAGTAATGTTTTGGATTGGGCATAGTCAAAGTTTGATGTTGAATTGTCCCTTTACCAAATGTATTGGTATCTCCAACAATAATGGCCTTACCGTAATCTTGCAGTGTTCCTGCTACAATTTCTGATGAAGAAGCGGATAGTTTTGATGTTAAAAGAACGAGTGGCCCATCAAAATAAACTTTACCATCTAGATCTCTTAAGTAGTGAACTTTCCCGTCAGCAAATTTAGCAGCAGCTACTACCCCATTAGTGATAAAAAGACCGGCAACTTCAACAGCTTGTGTTAAGTATCCACCCGTATTTTCTCTAATGTCTAAAATCAAACCAATAATTTTCCCTTGCATCTTCAGTTCTTCAATTGCTTTTTTGATATCTTTAGAAGAGCTCATTGTCCCTTGATTATCATAAAAAGAATTTAAAGTGATCTTTCCGATAATGCCATCTTGGTATCTTTCATAGTTAACATCGATCAATCTGCTTGTAAGAGTCACTTTTTCTCTTTCTACTACAACTGTTTTAGTCGTCTCACGTCCTTGCACATCTACCCTTTTAACCATGATGACAAGCTCAGGATTTTCACCACCATGTAGTAGCTCAATAATCTCGCGCTGCTTCATCGTGTTTAAATCTTTATTGTCGATGGCAATGACTTGATCTCCTGGACTAATAGCACCTGTTTTTTCAGCAGGACCGCCAGCAGTAATTTCATGAACAGTGATTCCTCGATAGTCGCGCTGAAGAACAAGCCCTACTCCAAAGAAGCCTTTGCTAAGCGAGCTTTGCATCATTCTGGTTTCATCCATCGAGAAATATTCAGTATGTGTGTCTAAACTTTTAGTTAATGATTTAAGCGTATGAAAAGCGACATTATGTTCTTTTTGAGCCGCATTATCTTCATCTACAAAATAGTTGCTTTCGTATTCTCTCATGCGACTTTCATAATAATCGAACATCTTATCGTAATCTTGAGCGGTTGCTACAAATGGTGTCGATTTTTCTTGAATTGAGACAAAGCGCTCCATATGTTGCTTTTGTCTTTTGGCCAAATCAGCGTCCCCTCTTGCAAAACCCATATTGCCATCGTGTTCATAAGCACTTGGAGTTTTTGAGGCCAAGTTTCTTTTCACTTCATGGCGCATCAGTTCTCTATTTTTACGAGCTCTATATATGGCCATTTCAACTGTCGCTTGCATCTGTTGATAATAGTATAGGTCGCCTTTGTAATATCTATTGACTGCATCTTTTAAAACCGCATCAGGAGCTTGTGTGAAGGCGCTGATTTCAGATTCACTCAAGTAGTATTTCAAAACATCAAATCGCTCTAAGTAGAACTTAAATGAGCGTTTGACAATTTCAGGTTTTAACTCTTTATGCTCGATATGATAGACAAAAAGGTCATCCATAACCTCTTTAACATCACTGCTCGTTAAGATCTTTTGCGAAGACCATAAAGGTGCAGCAAGCCCTAAAAATAGCAGGATTAAACATGAAACCAGTTTTTTTCGAAAATGTCGCACAGCTTGATCTCCCAATTAAATTTAAGGTTACGGTATTCTTAATTTTTCCGCCCCACATTCCTACCTATAGAAATGGAAAAATATTTACTCAACCTTTTTTTTATAATTCCTTTTTTATTGAACAAAGTGCTAAAGATGAGAATATTACTTATAAATTTTTGAAATTGCTAAAAAACAAATTAACACTAAGTTCTCAAACTAAAGGACTTGCATATAAATACCCTTTTTAATTAATCTATATAAATTACCGGCAAAAGTATAACTATGCGCACATTAGACCCTATTTTTAATTTAGAAGATTTTGAAGGCCCCTTAGACCTTCTATTGCATCTTATTGAAAATAAAGAACTTGATATCTACCAAGTCGCCATTAAAGAGGTGCTGACTCAATTTCAGACATATCTAAAGACCCTTTTAGAACATGACTTAGACTTAGGAGCCGAATTTTTGGGTATCGTTTCAAGTTTAATGCTCCTTAAAAGCAAAATGCTCATTCCTGAAGAATCGGCAAATGCCACAGAAATGGACGAAAGCACCCTGCGCTTAGACATTATTGAGCAACTTGTTCACTATTATAAGTTTAAAAATATCGCCCTCTCACTTGGAGAAAAAGAACAAGAGCAGTCTTGCTACTATAATAGAGGGATTGATCCACAAAACTTAAGCCATTTGATTCAAGAACAACTCAAACCGGTCAAAGAGTCTATATTATCGGAGCTCTTTTTAAAGGTTCTAGAAAAAAAACGGGCTTTAGAAACTAAATTCATCACTGAAGAAGAATACCGAGTTCCAGATAAGATTAAAGAAATTAGGCATTTACTTACAAGCCAAGAGCGCGCCCCCTTTTTTGAAGTGTTCTCTTTTACTAAGCCCAAAGGGGAGCTAATCGCCCTATTTATTGCTCTTTTAGAGCTTTTAAAACAGGGGTTTGCCATTTTAAACCAAAATCAAGATCAGTGGATGATAGAAAAAAGTAATTAGGTATAGACATGACTGACATACAAAATCTCAAAAACATCTTAGAAGCTCTCTTTTTTGCGTCAAACTCCCCTTTGAGCATCAAAAAAATCCAATCCTTCTTTAAAGAAGATGAGATTATCGGGAAAAAAGAGATCGAAAGAGCAATTGGGGAATTAGCTTTAGAATATCAAAATCAAAACAGATCATTCCAACTCAACGAGATCGCAGATGGCTTTATCTTACAGACCAGAGCCGAGTTTGACTCTTACCTACAAAAGCTTTATCCATCTAAAGCAATCAAAATAGCCCCCTCTGCCTTAGAGGTTTTGGCAATCGTTGCTTATCGCCAACCCATTACTCGAGCTGAAGTTGAAAAAATTCGAGGAGTTGATTCAAGCTACTCTATCACTCAACTTCTAGAAAGACAGTTGATCTCTAATCAAAATAAACTCGATGCCCCAGGGCAACCTACTTTACTTGAAACAACACAAGCGTTTCTAGAATACTTTGGGCTTAAAAATCTCAAAGATTTACCAGCGATTGGTCAAGATTTAGAAGCTAGCGCTCCAATTGAAAATCTAGAACCGACTACTTTGATTGAAGAATCAGAAGCTACCACTCCCATTGAACAGTAATACCTGCTCTATCGTTTTCCCATAAAGGTGCAACTCGATAATTCACAGGCTTATCCTTACTAAAGAAGTAGTTAGCAGCCATTGCTATTACTGTTGCTCCAACGACATCTCTCACCCAGTGCTTTTGAGCATAAACACGAGAAAAGCCCACATAACCTGCAGCCAAATAAGCAGGGATTCCCCAATAAGGGCCATAATGCATCTGCAAAAATGCAGCTCCACCCATAGCTGCTGCTGTATGGCCACTGGGGAAAGACATCCCTCCACTAATTGGCCTTGGAGTGTTGATCAAAGGCTTTAATATATAGGTTGCCCCCATAGTCGCACTCCAGGAACTGGCATATTCTAGCAAAGCATGATGATCTTGTTTCATCAAAGGGATGATTGCCGCAATAATGGGAACTACAAATTGCCCCATATCCCCTGATTTTTTTATCTGAAGATGTCCTGGATTTTTTTTATATGCATGAAGTGAAATTGTAGAAAAAAAACTCATAACAATACTTAAAGCAATGATTTTAAAAGTGAGTATAGAAAATCTGTGCAACATTAATCTTGTAAGTGTTATAAGTTCCCTTAAAACCCCTATAACGGTAAGACACTATTTTTAAGCAAAAGATTTATTCAGTTTTTTTAATTTTATTATGTAACCTAATAGGTGTAAGCATGCTTTCTGCCCAATCACTTACGCTTTATGTGCTTCCACATTGCCCGTATTGCGTCAAAGTTGAAAAATACATCAAAGCCAATCACATCGAAATTGAAACTAAAAATGTGGAAAAGCCCCAATATAGAGCTGAGCTTATAAAAATTGGTGGCAAACCCCAAGTTCCTTGCCTTGTTCATGACGGCAAAGCTCTTTATGAATCAGATGATATTATTGTCTGGCTAAAAGAGCATGTCGTAGACAAACGCAAGTCATAAATCTATGAAAGTCCCTCTTTCAGAACAACTTCGCCCTAAGAAACTTCAGGACTTAGTTGGTCAAAATCAGTGGGTCCAAGAAAATGGATTCTTAAAACAGCTGATTGAAAAGGGCAAAGCCATGTCCATTTTGCTTTGGGGTCCTCCAGGATGCGGCAAAACCACCTTGGCTAAAATTTACGGCGAGAGTTTATCAGTTCCCTTTCATCAACTCTCCGCTGTGTCATCATCGATACAACAGATACGCGACATTTTGCAACAAGCTGAAAAGGCCCCTCTTTTTAACCCTTATGTTGTCATTTTTTTAGATGAAATTCATAGGTTTAACAAAAGTCAACAAGATCTCTTTCTCCCCTACCTAGAAAATGGCAAACTCATTTTAATTGGAGCCACCACTGAAAATCCCTCTTTTGCCTTAAATAACGCCCTTCTTTCTAGAATGCGCGTCTTCACCTTTAGCGCTTTAAATGCCACAGACCTCTCCTTAATTTTGGAGCGATTTGAAAAGCTCAATCAACCTCTATCTTTAACTCTAGATGCAAGAAATTATTTGATTGGAGCCGCTCAAGGTGATGGAAGATACCTTTTAAATATGGTGGAAAATTTAGAACTGACTCGGCATGAAACCCCACTATCTGTAGAAGAATTAAAAAAAATTCTTCAAAAAAGGGCCCCTCTTTTTGATAAGCAGGGAGAGGGACATTATAATTTAATCTCAGCGCTTCATAAATCGATTCGAGGGTCTGACCCTGACGCCACCCTTTATTGGCTAAACCGAATTTTAAATGGGGGAGAAGAGCCCTTATATATAGCTAGACGATTGATTCGAATAGCCTCTGAAGATATTGGCCTAGCAGATCCGCAAGCGTTAAATATCTGCCTCAATGCTCACCAATGCTATCAAATTTTAGGATCTCCTGAAGGGGAGCTTGCTATTGCTGAAGCTGCCATCTACTTAGCTCTCTGCCCAAAAAGCAACTCCAGTTACACAGCTTTTAAAAAATCTTTATCACTTGCAGAGTCAACTGGACAAATCTCTCCACCTCTTCATATCTTAAACGCACCCACACAAATGATGAAAAATTTAAATTACGGCAAAGATTATCAGTATGACCATGATTGCCAGGATCAGTTCTCCGGTCAAAATTACTTTCCCGAATCGTTTACAACAAGGCCTAGCTTCTATCAACCTCAGGAAATAGGTTTCGAGAGAGAGATGAAAAAAAGATTAGACTATTTTACCCGCTTGAGAGCTGAAAAAAATCAGAAGTAAAACTTTTTTTGAAATGAAGTTTTTTAGTCTATTTCAAACTCCTAAGGAAACTTTTTGCAAATAATTCTTCTGATGTGCTAGATTATGTCCTAAACTTTTAAAATTATCTAAAATTTTTAACACTCGTATGTTAAGGAGATATTAGCAAGTATGCCAACGGTCAACCAGCTGATTCGAACTGAAAGAAAAAACAAAGCAAAACGAAACAAGTCTCCTGCATTGCAAAAATGCCCTCAAAGACGCGGTGTTTGCTTGCAAGTTAAAACTAAAACTCCAAAAAAACCTAACTCTGCACTCCGAAAAGTAGCTTGGGTAAGACTCTCTAACGGTCACGAAGTGATTGCGTATATTGGTGGAGAAGGTCACAACCTCCAAGAGCACAGCATTGTACTTGTGCGCGGTGGCAGGGTGAAAGATCTACCAGGGGTTCGTTACCACATCGTTCGTGGAACTCTTGACTGCGCGGCAGTAGAAAATAGAAAGCAAAGTCGTTCTAAATACGGCTCAAAACGTCCTAAATCGTCATAAATATTGAGGTAAAGATCCATGAGAAGACGAAGAGCAGAAGTTCGCAAAGCAGATCCAGATCCTGTTTACAATAGCGTTATACTCTCAAAATTTATTAACAAGGTCATGTACGGCGGCAAAAAAAACGTTGCTAGAGCATTAATCTATCAAGCCATTGACAAGTTTTCTAAAAAAATTAATTCTGATCATCCTTTAGAAGCATTTGAATCTGCTCTAGAGAATGCGCGCCCAGCTTTAGAAGTAAAATCTAGAAGAATTGGTGGCGCAACTTATCAAGTTCCTCTTGAGATTCCAGCGCAAAGAAGTTTTGCACTGGCTATGAAGTGGATTATTGACAATGCTAGAAAGAAAGTTGGTAAATCGATGGTTGACGGGCTTTCAATGGAATTATTTGACTGCTACAACAATCAAGGCGCAACAATTAAAAAGAAAGAAGACACTCACCGTATGGCTGAAGCCAATAGAGCGTTTGCTCATTTCAAATGGTAAGGAGAATATAAATAGATGCCTAGAGCAGAAAAAGACAAACTAAAAAACGTCCGCAATATCGGCATTATGGCCCATATTGATGCTGGAAAGACAACGACAAGCGAACGTATTCTATTTTTTACTGGCCGTGTACACCGTATTGGTGAAGTACACGATGGCGCAGCAACAATGGACTGGATGGTTCAAGAGCAAGAGCGTGGAATTACGATCACGAGTGCTGCAACTACAGTTTATTGGAAAG
>CAZJSX010000090.1:0-7145 GCA_964548845.1 uncultured bacterium
ATGCGAAGGCGAAGAACAAGGCCGACCGCGTGGCGATCGGCGGGAGCGATGTGAGCGTTGATGTGGAGGAATACGAGAAGCGGCTACGGGAGGCGGCGCGGGAGATTTGTCCGTTTGGGCTTGGGTGAACGGCTCGGAAGCATCGTTGAGACAGCCATCATTTCAATTTCTCAACCTTTTAGGATCAAGTAAACAAACAACTCGGGCCACATTTATCGTGGCTGCGATTTCAGCGTGAAGATGGCAGAGTATCAAAATGTGTTCCAGCACTACACCGGCTCTCCGAACCGACACCGAGGCAGCAAGAAAACTGCCGACCGCAAAGGCATATTCTCGTCGATACGCTCGGGCTGATCCTTCGCGCCGTAGTCCATCTAGCCGGCATAGAGGATCGGGGTGGCGCACGCCAAGTCCTTTCTCCTTTGGCCAACTGCCTTAGCCGCCTGTGCAAAATCTGGGTCGAAGGAATCTATACGGGAGACCTGGCCACCTGAGTTTGAAATCTGCGAAAGCGAAACAATATCGACTTTGAAATGGTCAAGCGCACGAACAACTTGAAAGGGTTTATAGTCCTGCCTCGTCATGAGTAGTGGAACGAATCTTCGCGTGGCTGAACTTCAACCGCCGAATGAGTAAGGACTACTAGTTACTGCAGGCAACAAGTGAAGTGTTCATTTATACTTCACTGATCCAGCTTATGCTGAGGCGATTAACATGAGGGGAAGTTTTAAAAAAACGCTCTAAGTTTCCCAGAATTTAAACGTAATATAGGGATTTGTCCTACATTTAGAATTTTCTACTGATCGCACTTATATATGTTGTATATTGCCTTCGTGTCAGCAGCCTAATGACCCCACCATTAGAATTTCTTCCGAGCCGACACACTCATTCCATATAACCTTGGCTATTTGGAGACCAACCTTTGAGAATTCAATCAATCACTATTAGTGGTTTCCGCTGTTTTGACAGCAGCGGTCAAACGATCAACCTGAGAGACTTTAACTGCTTCATCGGCCCAAATGCGTCAGGGAAAACTGCCGCAATGACCGCCTTAGGCCGTCTTTTTGGTGAAGCGGCATTTCAACGCCAAATCGCCTTTTCAGATTTTCACCTTGAACCCGGTGAAAAGTTGGACAGTAAGCCGGAGCGGAGACTGTTCATTGAGTGTCGCATTGAGTTCCCCGAGCTTGATAGCGAAGAAGATGGTGATGACCTTAGTTCTATCCCTGATGCATTCCGTCAGATGACGATTGATGAACCAGGAAAGGCTCCACATTGTCGGATACGTTTAGAAGCGAGTTGGACAAAAAAAGACCCAGAGGAGATTGAACAGTCTCTGTTTTGGATCGCTACAGAATCAACTGTTCCCTCAGAAATGGAAGGGAAGCGGTACAAAGTAGCTTCGAGCGATAGAAAGCTCATTCGAACATTCTACATTCCAGCAGCGCGGGATCCGTACCAACAAATTCGCAATACGACAGCAACCAGCTATGGTCGACTGATGGCTTCTCTCGCTTGGAATGGATCTGATGTAACGATAAAAGAGAAATTGTCTTCACTCAGAGAGGGTATAGGAGATTTAACCGCAATTCAGACAATTAATTCGCATGTTCAAGAGGATTGGACGCAATTGTACGGTGGTTCTGTAGCTAAGGAGATAGCATTCCGAGCCCTAGAGGACGAACCAGCCGCTCTCCTTAAATTGCTCGCCCCAACTTTTCGTCCGGGAGAATCTGAGAATACTATCGAAACCCATGATCTCAGTGATGGATTGAGGTCGCTCTTCTCATTTGCGTTATCAGTTGGCCTCTTTCGAATCGAAGATGGGCTCCGGTCAAATGCATCAAATCTTGGCTTCCAAAGTGAAGCTGCCGATCATACCCCCTTCCTTACGATTTTTGCAGTAGAAGAGCCTGAGAATCACTTATCACCTCATTATCTCGGTCGAGTAATGTCTCGGCTGAGGGATGTAGCAACACGAACTCGATCTCAGGTGATTATTTCCAGCCACTCTGCTTCTATTCTTGCTCGCGTAGAACCTGAAGAAGTTTTTTATTTTCTCGGAAAGCAGGCGACACGCACTACTAGCGTAAATATACTCTCGTTACCAAATTCTAGTGACGAAGCTTTCAAATATGTCCGCGAAGCGGTTCGTGGATATCCAGAATTATACTTCTCTCGCTTAGTAGTGCTTGCTGAAGGACCATCGGAACAGATTGTCCTTCGGCGTTTATTTGAAGCACATGGATCACCTCTCGACGCGCACTTCATTTCAGTCGTCCCACTCGGGGGGAAGCACGTTAACCACTTTTGGCGACTTTTGCATGACCTTGATATTCCATTTCTTACATTGCTAGATCTCGACCGAGAGAAAGAAGGAGCTGGATGGGGTCGAATTCAATATGTCCGTGATCAGTTAGTAGAGAGATATGGGAAGGACAGTCCGGCATTAAAAATCTCAAGTGAGACCGGTGAAATAATAGACTTGTCAGACAATGTATATGGACGTATAGCTAGTTGGCCAAATGATGATCTTCTCCTGATGGAGAAATGGCTTTGTATACTCAGAGACCAGTTCAATATATTCTTTTCCGCCCCGCTTGATCTCGATTTTTCTCTGCTAGAGGCGTTTCCCGGAGTTTACAAAAAACAGGCGCCTGCACGCGGTGGCCCGCGCTACCCCTCTCTCAACACCCCTGAGTACTCAGATTTTGTATCGGAGCGGATGATATCTGTTCTCGCTGCGAACACAAAGAGTCCGGAAGCAAATCTCGGCTCTACTTACACAACAACACAGAGAGAGCTGTTCGGTTGGTATAAGTATCTTTTCCTAGATAGATCTAAGCCGGTGGCCCATATCACTGCGATGTCGGATCTCTCGAATAATGACCTTGTCGTGCACGCACCACAGTCTTTGAAGCATCTTGTCAAGGCTGCAAACAGAGTGCTCAAAGACGAAAGGTACTGAAATCACAATGTCATATATTAATCCAGATGACTGGCAAGAAATAGGCGTTTTATTGGAGCCAGCGGCTAAAAAAATCGTGCGATCGACCAAAAATACGTTGGTCATTGCAGGGCCTGGCGCGGGGAAGACAGAGCTATTAGCACAACGCGCATCGTTTCTGCTTGATACAAGGACTTGTTCTCCTCCAGAGAGGATTCTCGCCATTTCATTCAAACGAAATGCCGCTAAGAACCTCGCAGAGCGAGTAGCAAAAAGATGTAAAGAGAGAGCTGAACGTTTTGACTCGATGACATTTGATGCTTTTGCTAAGGTATTAATTGACAAATTCAGGATGGCGTTGCCTGAAGAATGGAGACCAGAGCAAAACTATAAGCTCGAAACGAACATACGTGACAAGGAAATGAAAGAATGGTTGATCAGCGCTGGAATCTCCAAGGATGCCCTACAAAGATGTGACGATCGAGTTATTAAAGCGCGATTCGGATTAGTCTGTCATGGCTATTCTCTTCCATATACAGATGAGCTCATTAATAGCCGTCATAAAGAGCTTGGATTGCTTTGGTGGAAGGAACAGATTGCCCCTCCTTCACGCCTTACATTCCCTATGTTGACCCGCCTTGCAGCCTATCTATTAATTGAGAATCCTAAATTACTGAAAGCTCTTCGCGCTACATACAGGTTTGTATTTCTGGATGAATTTCAAGACGTTACCTCACCGCAATACGAACTGCTAACCAACGCATTTAGTAATTCCAATATATCTGTAACTGCCGTTGGTGACAGGAAGCAAGGAATAATGTCATTCGCTGGAGCATTGAATGATGTATTTGGGACGTTCAAGGTGGATTTTCACGCTGAAGAAGCTCATCTGATTATGAACCATAGGTCCATGCCCAAACTGATTAAAGCCCAACAAGTTGTAGCAAGAACTATAGATGGAGATGTTAACGAGATTACTCCTGCAAAGAGTACTTCTAATGGCGCGATATGCGTCATGCAGTTTTCAGATTCATCCGAAGAAGCCGAATACTTGGCAGAGCTAATCAAGAATGAAATAGAGTCAGGACAAAAATGCGCAAGAGATTTCTGCGTTATAGTACGACAGAAAACGGGGCAAATGATTGAGTCATTGCAGAAAAGCCTGATTAGTCGTGGCGTCAAATTGCGCGATGAATCATTGCTACAGGAACTGCTTGCAAAGCGGAGTACACATCTTCTACTCGCCGTTCTTCGCTTGGCCACCAGAAAACGTGATCCTGAGGCTTGGAGCGTACTTACTACTGAAATTGCGAGATTCAAGGCGCTCGACAAGGAGGACGATGCAAAGATTATTTATCAAGAGTCTAGAAAATTGATTGATTTCACAGAATCGAGGCTTAACGAAGAGGGAGATACCTTTCAATTGCTGATGGGCCTCGTTTCTACTCTTGGCCCGGACATATTTCTGACATTTTACAATGAAGAAGAACCTCTTGATGAATCCGTCAGATTTCTGGCCAGTACACTGGATAGCTTTAAAGGCAAAGTGGCAACATTTAAAAACGCCATTGATGAACTTATAGGAGTCGATTCTGTTCCTGCTCTGACAATTCACAAAAGCAAAGGCCTAGAATTTAATACAGTAATAATCCTTGGATTTGAAGATTCGCAATGGTGGGGCTATTCGAAAAACCCGGAAGAAGAAACAAAAATATTCTTCGTAGCAATATCAAGGGCAATTGAAAATGTATATATCACTTATTCGGAAATGCGAGAGAAGGATGGCCGCTTAGAAAGGCAGAAAAGATCCAACCTTACGAAGCTATATGAGTTGCTGGAAAGCGCCGGTGTATTGACTGTGGATTCACCGTTTATTAGCGTATTTCCTACACTTGATAATTTGGGACATCAACTACAGGACCATCATAGATAATGAATGCTCCACGAGTGTCGTCAAATCAATGTGACTTATTCCGAATACACATAGATCTGCCGTACTGGAGATGCTCTCTGTGTTCTACATTGCGGGAGCCAATCATTCGATGTGACTACCAAGGAAATCCAACCCATCGATAAGAGTCCGGACCTCGCTCACTCGTAGGCTGGTCCGGAGCAGCGTCAGTAACAGCGCGCGCATTCCGGCTTGTTTTGATCGGAGTCGGTGAGAAGCCTGAGAACCCCAAGAGAGTTATCACACATCTGTAAATATTTAGGGGAAGCTAACAGATTTATTATGAGCGACTTGTGTCCTAAATCTTTCCGATCTATCCCTAAAATCTACCCCTAAGCTAGGATTCAGCTTAGGAATTAGGGATACGCCATTTTGTCCAGCGCCCTGTGCCTTCCGGGACGATCAAGCCATCTTTTTTCATCTCCTGCAGCAGGTTTTCAACAAACTTTTTCTTCTGCTCTTTGCTCAACGCGTCAGAAAGTTTTTCGAGCAAGAGGGAATCGAAATCTTTGCGCGTCGCTTCGCCAAACTGTTGCAGATAAGCAACCACCATTTTTTTATAGTGCTCTTTGTCGAAGGCGCGATGCTTTATATAGGCAGCTTTATCCCCAGTGGCGGCCGCAATTTTCGCGGAAACAAACACATTGGGGCGACGTCCCTCGATCAGCCGTTGCTTCTTGAGCCGATTGAATTCCTCGTCTGTCAGGGAGTGCTTTTTCTGGACCTTATCGAGCGCGATCACGTCCATCAAGTCGACCTCGGTGTTGACCATCAGCAAGCGCGTGTAGTTCTCATCCAAAATGCGGCCCATGAGCCGGACTGCAACGCGATTTGGATCGCTTAGATCGTAATCCGGCATGGGAAAATTTCGCTGCCGCTGTTTGGTGAACATCCGCTTGATGCCGCTGCCGATGGTGTCGATCATATTCAGATTCACCATCGCCTGGGCCAGAAACGGATTTCGCTGGAACTCCGGCGGCGCATCGTGCTGAATCATCTTTTCCACTGTCCCGGGAATGAAAGAGCCCAGATTCGTGAAGAGCACCGAGTCCGGCGACTCCACCACGTTGATTCGGCCTCCCTGCGGATAGTCCTGATGCGCGATGCAGTTATGCAGGGTTTCGCGCAGCACCCAGGGATCGTATTGCGTGACTTCGACCGGAAAAAGCGTCCCGTTCGGTAGATGGCGAACCGTCAGATTGCGAATCTTTCCCAACACCTGATCGCTGACCAGAATGAACGGCGGGCCGAAATGCTGATAGTCCAGTTCCAGGTTCTGCTCATCTCGCAATACCCACGTGATCCAGGCCTGGGCAGGGGCCAAAAAGTGCGCGGTTTCGTCTTTGCCCAAAAGCAGCAGGGCGGCATTCGTGATCTTTCCGCCGATGCAGAGTTTCGCTTTGTTCAGAAAGGTCGCATTCTCCCAGGTCGACACTTCGCCGGCGAGTTGCGGATGCTTTTTTTGAAATTGCACCTGGGCGAACTCAATAGCTCGCGGATCGAGATCCGCGAGCGTGGCGCCTTCGACCACTTTGGCCGCCCAATCTTCCCGAATCGCTTGGGCGCGTATCTGCTCAATCTCGTGTAGATTGAGCGGAACGAGGGATTCGCCATCCCGCCCAAAGAAATGTCCTTTCCAACTGGTCGGCACGCCCCGCAATGCGGCCGGAATTTGAAACAGGATGACCCGTCCCCGGGGCGTTGCGAGTTCAAAGATCTCTTCAAATCTCATCCGATGACTGGTATGTGCGGCGATCTCCAGCTTGAGCTTATCCAAGTGCGGACGGTTCGATCGATACGACGAGCCGACGATTTCTTTTGGGCGATCCTGAACGCCAAAGATGAGCCAGCCATAGGGGACACCTTTTAAGTTCGCCTCATTGCTGAGGGCGGAGAAATATTCGCCGAGCCTCTCCGAATCAAAAGTTGTCGCGGCCTGTTTGAACTCCACCCATTCAGTCTCCGCCGGAAGAGCCATCAGTTCGTTCAACTTTCTTTGAAGCTCAGGAGTCGTCATTAGGGGGCCTTCCGTCATTTAGAGTTCTTTACTGCGATCGGGCGCAGGCAGGGCGACACCTGATGGAAGTTCGACGCGCGTCGGCCGCGTGGCCGGCACATCGGAGGCCGCCGAGCATGGCACGGGCCCAGATACGGTGATCAGATAGGTGGAAGACATCGAAATCCTCTCCGGTGATCCGTTATTGCTGGCATTTCGGCGCAAAACATCCGGGGATGATAGCCCGGAAG
>CAZJSX010000091.1:0-7131 GCA_964548845.1 uncultured bacterium
GTGATTGAGGGTTGTGATTTAGAGCATCTTCGCACTTTAACTTATCAAAGTCCAGTCTATTGCCCTGATGAGCAAGCTGCCACAAAAATAATGGCATTAATCGAACTGGCAAAAGCAGAAGGGGATTCATTGGGTGCCATCATTGAATTTATGGCTCTGGGTGTTCCTGTGGGACTTGGCGATCCTGTGTATGAAAAGTTAGAAGCTAATTTAGCCTCTGCTATGATGAGTTTGCCTGCAACCAAAGCTTTTGAGATAGGATCGGGATTTCAATCAGCTCTCATGCAAGGCTCAACACATAATGATTTATTTGAAAATCATTCAGGCCAAGTAAAGACAAAAACAAATCA
Organism: uncultured bacterium; assembly: GCA_964548845.1. Taxonomy (GTDB): domain Bacteria; phylum Chlamydiota; class Chlamydiia; order Chlamydiales; family JAAZZY01; genus CAZJSX01. The sequence continues at coordinate 351 of CAZJSX010000091.1, forward strand.
TGCAGGAGGAACTTTAGGTGGAATTTCCACAGGAATGCCCATTGTTGGAAGAGTTGCTTTTAAGCCCACGTCAAGTATTATGAAATCACAACAGACTCTTTCAATATCAAAAGATCAAGCAGTGTTTAAACTTCCCGTAGGATCTAGGCACGATCCTTGTGTGGCAATTCGAGCAGTTCCCATTGTTGAGGCGATGCTTGCTTTAGTTTTAGTGGATGCAATTTTACTAAATAGATGTGCTAGATTATGAATCAAAAGTTAATTTGCCATATTTTACATCCTGCAAGCTCTTATGAAATCGAAGTTGGTGCTGGATTGCTAGGTAGCCAAGCATCCTACTTAAAATCGCTTGCAACTAAATTTGCAATTATCACAGATGATCAAGTAGCCCGTTTGTATGCTGAGCCTCTTTTGCAACATTTAGTCTCTTGTGGGCTAGATGCTCATCTTTTTTCTTTTCCACATGGAGAGAATTATAAAACTAGAGCGACTAAAGAGCTTTTAGAAGATCAACTCTTTGAAAAAGGATTTGGAAAAGATAGCTGCGTGATTGCAATAGGTGGAGGAGTGGTCACCGATTTAGTTGGATATATTGCAGCAACTTATTGCAGAGGGATTGCCCTTGTTATGATGCCAACCTCTTTGCTGGCGATGGTTGATGCAAGCATTGGGGGCAAAACGGCAGTTAATGTCATGTATGGAAAAAATATGTTGGGAGCAATCTATCAGCCAAAAAAAGTGATCATGGATTTAACAACACTGCAAAGCTTATCTCCATATGAGATTTCTAATGGTTTTGTTGAAGTGATTAAACATGCACTCATTGCCGATTATGAATTATTTGAGACATTAGAAAATCATGCAGAAGAGCTTTTAGCATTAGATTTTACATTATTGCAAAAAGTAATTTTTAGAAGCTGTCAGATAAAAAATAAGATTGTCGAGCAAGATGAAACAGACAAAGGAATGCGCCATTTATTAAACTTTGGTCACACTGTGGGTCACGCTCTAGAGCACCTTACAGATTATTCATTATCACATGGTCAAGCAGTTGCCATTGGTCTTGTTGTTGAAAGTTATCTCTCTGTAAAATTAGGGCTACTGGATCAAAACTCTTTTGATCGAATTAAGAATATTTTGATTCGATATGGGATTGATTTAAAGCTGCCGCGTCCATTAAGCATATCAGCAATTTACGATACGATGACTTTAGATAAAAAATCTCGCAAGGGGCAAGTTCGTTTTGTTAGAATTGATGGCATTGGTTCAGCTGTAACTGATGGAATTTGTTATTGCGCTCCTATTCATGAAACATTAATTAAAAATGCATTACAATGGATGAATGATGATTTGTGTTGTGATCACTGGGCCAACTTATGAAAAAGCTTTTGAGCAACTGACAAAAGCTTGTAGTGTTGCCAATTTAGTAGAACTTCGACTCGATTGTTTTGAATCTTTAGACTTAGAAGCTTTAAAAACACTGCGCTCAAGTTTTTCGATTCCTATGATTTTTACTTTGCGAAGTTTTTCTCAAGGGGGTCATTACCCTTTATCAGAAGAAAAAAGGCTAGAAGATATTCGCAACCTTTTAGAGCTCGAGCCTCAATATTTCGATATTGAAACTCATGTGCCTTTAAGCTTTATTAAAGAAATATCATCGTTATGGCCCAAAGTGAAGTTGATTGTTTCATATCACAACTTTTCAGAAACACCACAAGATCTTCAATTGCTTTATCAAGAGATGAGAAAAGTACCAGCCCATTTTTACAAAATAGCTGTAATGGCTAGAGCAAGAATTGATACTTGGCGATTGATCAATTGGGCCAATCAATTAGATCCTAAACTCATTGCCATTAGCATGGGAGAATATGGACAAATAAGCAGAATTTTAGCACCGATCCTGGGATGTCCATTTACTTATGCTGCAATAGATGAAGATCAAAAATCGGCTCCTGGACAATTAACTGCTAAAATACTTAAAGAGCAATACCATCATCACTCTTTAAATTCGGATACCAAAGTTTATGGGTTAATTGGCGATCCTGTTGTACAAAGCATCAGCGATGTCACTCACAATAGTTTAATTAAAGCTTTTGGCTTCAATGCTATTTATTTGAAAATTCAAGTCGATCCAAAAGAACTTCCTGATTTTTTACAATTTGCAAAAAAGCTCCCTTTTTTAGGTCTTAGTGTCACAATGCCCTTAAAAGAGCACATTTTACCTTATCTCGATCAGATCGATTCAAAAGCAAAAGATATTGGTGCGGTCAACACCCTTGTTTTTGAAAAAGGAAAAATTATCGGATATAATACCGATAGCATAGGGGCTCTAAATGCAATTGAAGAAAAGATGTCAGTTTTAGATAAACAAATTGTCATTCTAGGAGCTGGCGGCGCTGCTAAAGCGATTGCTTATGAGGCATGTCAAAGGGGAGCTAAAGTGACGATTGTCAATAGAGACTTTAGCAAAGCAATGCAGGTTGCTGGAAATTTGCAATGCGCAAGTCAAGACTTAACCAATATCTCAACTTGCTACCAACAAGGATATGATATCATCATCAACTCGACTCCAATGCCGATGCCCATTTCTTCAGACTATATTTTACCTCATGCCCTTGTCATGGATATTATGACAAAACCAAAAGAGACCTTATTTTTAAAACAGGCAAAAGAAAAAGGGTGCCAAGTGGTTTATGGATATCAAATGTTTGTCGAGCAGGCTTTAGGGCAATTTCAGTATTGGTTTAAAAGGCATTTCGATATTCAAAAAGGTAGAGATATTCTGAACAACAAGGCTGTGGATTGTCTTTCTTAAGCTTGAAAAGCTTTAAGTTTGATCTGCTGATTCAGCTCTATAGCGGATAAAGCAGCTAAGCCCTCTTCCGAGGAAAATGCCCATGATGATTGTTGCAAACAACTCCAAAATCAAGATTACAGTCGTTGGTTGAGGATCTGCGGCCACTGCTCTTATCATTCCTGACGACAATTTAGCTGTAAAAACAGACATCGATAAGATCAAAGGGAGCCAGCTACCTGGCATTTGTACGGCTCTTTTCTTTTTATTAAATGACAAATCCATTTTCTGAATATTAAAGTAACCAATGAAAAATCCCATGCCTAAACAAATCACCCAAAAAAGAAGGGCTAATGGGCTATTTAAATATCTGCCAAAAAAAGTCATGACAGACCAACCCAAGAAAAAAGTAGGGATTAAAAGTAGCAGCAATAAAGGAACATGGTTCGTTTTTCTAGCTTTTAGACCACCGATTAAAAGGATGGCAAATATGGGCCAGACAAAAAAAGGGATTCCATTTAACAGTTGCAGCATTGATTTTCTCCAGAATAACAACACATAATCGGCATATTAAAGCAGATCGAAAGAGGATAAATCAAGGATAATAGAAATTTGACAAAATCGATATAAAATTAATTTGAACTCGGCTCATAGTTTGTGAAAATGTAAATAAAATATTTTAAAAATAGCGCGAATAGAGATTCATTACTTAAGCGATATCCCATTAAGCCAGTATTTTATAGAGATCAAATTAATACCCTCTTAACACAAGGAGAGTATAATTAGGAAAGTCAATAGCCCATTTAAACTTTTGATGCTAAAGCGAGTCATTGAATGATTTATAATCCTTAAACTCGAGAAAATATTATGCCCTCGTCAATTGGAAATAATAACTTCAAGCCAACATCTTGGTTTGGCAGTAGTGTCAGTGATGTTTCGCAGGCAGAATTGAATAGCAAAGCTACTCAAGCGTCTAAAGCAATTGTGGATCCTCTAAACCATCTCATTAGCATAAATAGCCATGGACGTTCTTTAAATCAGACTTTTGAGCTTCCTGAAAATGTTTATCTAATAATTCCTCATCCCAAAGGACTTGAGCAATCTTACAAATTTATATTACCACTCTATGGATTAACACTTGAAGAGTTGATGTACAAAAATCAAGATGGGAAAATTCCTGCTGTGTCAAGTGGTGGTTGGAAGGTATCTTTTCCTAAAGAGATAGTAAAAGATATGAGTTTGTCGCCTTGGAGTGAAAGTAATGATCCTGAAATCGAATATAAGAGTTGGGTGCATCGTGTCCCAGCTGAAGATGTACAAGGGATTAAAAAAAAGGATGGGAAAATCCCTATTTTTGCCACTGTTCCAGCTCGAGCAAGCAACAAAGATCGATTGCAATATCATGGTAAAGAAAAATTCAAAGTAAAAGTTTTTGCAAGGACTCGACTTAGTGAAATTATTGAAGAACTTAAAAAGCAACAACCAGAAGGTCCGCTTGTTGTGATTCCTCTTGCTTGCAATGCTGGTCCTACAAATAATCAAAGCATTACATGCGATTTGACAGAAACTATTGATTTAAAGAGTCTTTTTCAAAAAAACTGAAGCCAAACAAAAATTGAGTTATGCAATTTATAGTTTAACCTATGAAACTGCTTTTACTAAATTGAAAACGCTCTTTAAAAATTAGTTAAATAAAAAAATGAGATTAAATACAGAGAATAATCTTTTTTTGTTTCACATTCCTAAAGCTTTTTTGACTCTTTCTCCGACTCCTAATAGTCGCTCTTTGGGCTCATTAGAGAAAACAAAGCGTACATATTTAGCAGCATTTTCTCCCCAGCCAGTCATGGGTGTTGTGGCAATTAACGAATCTTTAAACAATCTATCTGTTAATTCTAAAGAGGTCATGCCAAGTGAGCTGGCATCGAGCAATAAAGACCAACCTCCATGAGGAGGAATAATTGCAAAATCTTTGAGTTCTTGAAGTAAGACATCTCTTCGCCCTTGCCAAATGTCAAGGGCTGCTTGTAGTCCATCATCCAAGGCATTTAATCCAGCGGCTACTCCTTGCATTGTAATGCCTGTTTGACACACAACGTTTGAAATACTGACTAGGGCAATGTCATCCATGATTACTTTTGGACCAACAACCCAGCCGACCCGCCATCCTATCATTCTTAATTCTTTAGATGCTGCTCCAACAGTTATTGTTCGCTCTTTCATGTGAGGCAATGACGCAGGATGAATTACTTTTCGATGATCATATAGAATTTTTTCCATGGCAGCATCATAGAGTAGCCATGCATCTGCTTTTATAGTGATGCGTGCAACAGCTTCCCACTCTTGTTGTGTTAAAATATGCCCTGTTGGCATTCCTGGACTTATTAAAACAACTTTTGTCTGACTGGAAACTGCTTTTTCAAGGGCAACTAAATCTAAGCTCCAGCCACTAGAAGAGGGGATAAGAGGGACAAACTTTGTAATGCCGCCACAGAGGCGTATTCTATTAATAATCCCTGCATATGTTGGATCAGTCACAATAACTTCATCACCAGGCTCTACTAGAGCTAAAAGGCAATTTAAAATACCAGACATGCCACCTGCAGTAATAATACATTCAGCACGCCAATCATAATGAGTGTGAGCCACTTTAGAAACTCGGTTAGTTGCTGCTTGTCTTAATGTATCTTGCCCTAAAAAAGGAAGGTAGCTGTTGTTATCATCAACGCTGACCCCCTTTTGAGTAACTTCAATAGCAATAGGAGGTGGAGCAATGTCTGTGTCTAAATTTTCAAGGCGAAGAATTTTAGGGTTATGAGCAAGGTCTGCTGCATTTCCCATCCGGTCTACTCCAATTCCTGGAACTTGTTTAAGTCTAGATACTCTTGTGTGCTTGGGCATAAGTACTCCTAAAAAAGGTCAGATTATCGGCGCTCTTGGTGTTATTTGTCAATATGTATAAATTTGACAAAATGTACAAATTAAGTTAAACTATTGGTTTTTAAATGGAGTAAGCGATGTCAAACAGTGAATTTAAAATGTTATGGAAGCAATATGAGCCTTTGATTAAAGCAGTAGTTGAGCTTTTTCATCCTTTTGTAGAGGCTGCTGTGCATGATCTAGAAAAAAGTCAGATTGTGGCTATTTATCATAATATCTCACAAAGAAAGATAGGGGATCCCTCTCCAGTTAAAGAATTGAAAGTAAATACAGAAGATTTTCCAGAATATTTTACCCCTTACTACAAACAAAATTGGGATGGACGGGCATTGAAATGCACTTCGATAACAATGAGAAATAAAAAAGGGGTTCCTATTGGGTTGATCTGTTTGAATGTAGACACAAGCTTCTTTCAAGACGGGTATCGATTATTGCAAACTTTTTTAAAGGTTGAAAATGGTGCAGAAAACCCTATTGAAATATTTGGGAGTCAATGTGAAGAGCAAGCAGAGAGTGTGATTGAACATTTTTTAACTGAAAAGCATTTATCTTTAAGTCATTTGAATCGCGATCAAAAAAAAGAGCTTGTTCAGCAGCTTTATCGAAAAGGAATATTCAACTTCAAAAATGCAACTCCATTTATTGCAAAGAAACTCAATATTTCACGAGCTAGTGTATATAATCACATTAAACAGATAGGGGATTAATTTTTCATGGAAAAGAAATTAAAGAGCTCTGCTCAAAAAATTCAAGATATCTTGCATACTTATAATCTGAATATGAAAGTCATAGAGTTTGCAGAAACGACTAGAACTTCACAAGATGCTGCCAATGCAATTGGATGTGATATAGGTCAAATTGCAAAAACTTTGATTTTTAAAGGGAAATTTTCTGAAAAGCCTATTTGCATCATAGCAAGTGGAAAAAACAGAGTTGATGAAAAGAAAATAGCATTAATGCTGGGTGAAGAAATAGAGAAGTCCGATGCAGAATTTGTTTTAAAGCATACAGGTTTTGCTATAGGTGGAGTGCCCCCTATAGGCTATG
>CAZJSX010000092.1:0-7099 GCA_964548845.1 uncultured bacterium
AAAAGTTTTGCAGACTGGATCACCCCTGCGGCTAACACGACAACTTTAGGATTGGCTAAAGCCCAAGTTCAAGTGGCATGTGCTGTTTTAGGTGAAAGAGCTCGCAATGATGAAATGCTGGCACAGCTCTCGCCATTTCTAAAAAGTACACAGGCTTTCTTAAATGCAAAATCACAGCAGATTACTGGATCAAACGGAACATCTAGCACTTATGATCTCGCAAAAGGGGCAAACTTTTTCAACGATAATATTAGATTAGAGGACTTGTGTAGTTCTAAATCGTCAACTCCACAAAAATGTAGAGACATGGCCCGCGCTATGTTTAACATCTCCTCAGAAACAGCTATTGATCCACAATCTATAAAAAGAGCATATAAAGCATTTGCGTTAAGAGCTCACCCAGATAGATGCCCAGCAGATGTAAAAGAAATTTGCCAGCCTATTTTTGACGCTGGAACAAAACTAAAAGATATCATTGTAGGTAACGGAATCAGCTTCTCTGCTGGTGACAACACAACTACGTCATCTGAATCTTATACACTTCCTGAGTTGGCTCAAAGAGCTCTTAATTGGTATTGGACCCCGGTTAATCAATAAGAATGAGAAATCACTTCTAGTTTGTTGTCGACAAAGTCATAGCTATTTTTAGGCGTATGCTTATTGCAAAATAGCTTCAAATCTTCTTGATCTTTGATAATAAAATCAACTTCTGCAAGAGATGCTAAAAGCTCAGTCATCTCGACATCTTCTTTTTGCTGATTGAGATATAAGACCAATTTAGAGTGAGGGTGTTTTTCTTTAAGGGTCTTAAGCTGAAGAAAAAATGATGGAGTCACATATTTCTCAATTGCAACTTTAAGCATAATAAAATCTTCATAGTCTAAGACAAACTGAAACACTTGTAGATAATGGCGTGAAAACACTTTATTGTGGTGCAGGTGCTGCTTTAAAACTAATTCGGCTAATGTTTTAATAGAGATGCGCGCGCATCCTAAATGCTCAATAACTTCAGCTGCTGCTAAATTGCATAAAATTGCCGCTTGATCCAATGGCAGTTTATGCGAAAGGGCAAAAGCTAAAACGGCTAAAACAGTATCGCCTGCTCCCGTCACATCAACAACCTCTTTAACTTTAACTGGAAAATCTTCTCTTTTATTGTGTTGAAATAAGGAGATCCCGTGACTTGACCTTGTGATCATCAAGTTTTCAATTTGAGTTTTCTGATAAATGCTCTTGGCTACATTTTCTAAGCTATCAGACTCATGGCAACCGCTTGCTTCGTAGGCCTCACTCAAATTAGGTTTGATAATATAAGCGCCTGAATACTTTTGAAAATCTTTCCCTTTAGGGTCTACAATAACTAAGATATTTTTATCTTTAGCTTGATTGATAATGGCAGACAAAATCTTATCTGTTAAAAAACCTTTACCGTAATCTGAAATGGCGATAATTGAAACTTCTTCTAGTAATGCAGGAAGCTTGTGAATAATCTCCTCTTCTATTTTCTCTAAAAGAGACTCTTTTTCTTCAAAGTCAATTCTCACAATTTGCTGATTGCCCGCAATAATTCTATTTTTGATGGGCGTGCGATAATTTTTTTGAATATAAAGATGCGAAGTGTTGACTTTTTCTTTTTTTAATTGCTCTACAAGCTCTTCTTTTGCCGCATCATCACCCAATCTTCCAAGCGGTATCACTTTAGCCCCTAATGAAACTAAGTTTAAAACAACGTTCCCCGCACCACCTGGTAGTTTGGACTCTTTTTTGGCATTCATCACCATTACTGGCGCTTCAGGTGAAATCCTTTTGACAGAACCGAACGTGTAGGCGTCTAACATAAAATCGCCAACAACTAAAATGCTTTGCTTTTTTGTCTGTGAAAATAAAGAGGCTAAATACATGGTTTAGTAAACCCTTTCTAAAACGATATAATTTTGAATATAATCAACAACAGCTTCATGCAGAGGAGTTAATTGAAACCCTTCAAGTTGATTTCTAAGCTTTTTCATATCTGCTTTAGTATAATTTTGATAGCTTTTTTCTAAATCAGCTGGCATTGAACGATACTGAATGTTGGCTTCTTTTTTTAATGCAGCAAACATACTCGTCGCCACTTGATTCCAACTACTAGCCTCCCCACTCCCTAAGTTATAAAGGCCATAAACCTCTTCTTTTAAAAGGCGATAAACAATTGCAGCTACATCTTTAACATAAATGAAGTCTCTTTTTTGGTCTCCATCTGCAAAATGCACTGGATCATTAGACTTAAATAGTCTAATCACCCCCTCTTTTTGAATCTGGGGCAATAAGTTATAAATAACTGAAGCCATCCGCCCTTTGTGTGATTCATTGGGTCCAAAGACATTAAAAAATTTAAGTCCAACAATTTGATTTAAAACCCCTTGATTTTTTGCCCATAGATCAAAGAGGTGTTTAGAAAATCCATAGGGATTTAGTGGGCGCAAAGACTCTAAATTATTCACATCATCGACAAAGCCTTGATCTCCATTCCCATACGTTGCAGCTGATGAGGCATAGATGAATTTAATCTCGTGCTTCAAGCAATATTCTGCAAGCTTTACTGTATAGCGATAATTGTTCTCCATTAAATAGTCGACGCGAGTTTCAACTGTGCTCGAGCAAGCGCCCATGTGAATCACAGCTTCTATTTCGCTAGAGCGAGAAGGTTGTGCTAACCACTGAAAAAATTGATCTTTGTGAAGATATTCAGTAAAACGCTTATTGACTAAGTTGTGCCATTTAACCCCTTCGTTAAGGGCATCGACGACAACGATATTGTGTAAATTATTTTCATTTAAAACTCTTAAGATTGCAGAGCCGATAAAGCCGGCTCCACCAGTTAAGACAATCATCTTGTCATCGTGGATCTTCATTTAGTTTACCTGTCTTAGTACCATTGATGTTCAAGTCTATTTATATACTTAACTGGAAAAATTTGAACAGTGTTTTTACACTTTGGAGGCTTAGATCCAATACAAACATAACTACTACCAGAACCTGTCATAAAAACTTGGCTGAAATCTTGCCCTAAAAGTTCATCTTTTAGCAAAGCTAAATGAGGACAAAGCAAAAAAGCAGCTTCTTCTAAATCATTTTCTAAAATAGGTTCAGGTGTGTAAATTTTCTGCATCAGAGTTTCTAAACTCTGAGCAATTTTAGACTTCTTTTTACTAAATGTATAAACTTCTTTAGTTGACAAAGCAAACGGGGGTTTAACAATCCAAACTGAAGATACAAGATTAGGAGGTGCTGCATGAATGATCTCTTCACCTCTTCCTTTGCATAGAGCGCTACCGTAAGAAAAGAAAAAAGGAACATCAGAACCAATTTCTTTTCCCCAATCTAAAAGGGTTTGATCGTCTATCTTAGTTCCAAATATAACATTGAGCCCCCATAACATCGTGGCTGCATTACTACTCCCTCCGCCAAGACCTGCTTGCTTTGGAATTCTTTTGACAAGCTCTACTTGAACAGGATCGAAAATAGAGGTTTTTTGACGAAAGAGTTTTAGGGCTTTTAAAATGGTGTTAGAGGGATCTTGAATCAGATCCGTGTCATTAGAAATAAATTGATCTTGAGATGAGCGTGAAAGGGTCAGATCATCACCCAAACTAACAGCCTGAAAAAAGGATTCCAGTTGATGAAATCCATCATTTCTCAGGCCGATGAGCTTAAAAAAAAGGTTTATTTTAGCAGGAGAAAATAAACGAAGCATAGTTTTGCTACTTTATTACTCTTTGCTCTCCTTTTCAACAAGAGGAGCTTTTAAAGATAAACCCACTTCAGAATCCGCTTCAATTTTCAAGTTGAAGAACGCAGTAACACCTTCTTTAAGTTTAAGGTTAACTGTATGCACTCCGACTGTTTTAATCGACTGATCAAGTGAAACCATACGTCTTTCGATTTGGACTCCTTGTTCAGCAAGAAGATCTACAATGTGTTTTGCAGTTACTGAACCATACATGTGTCCATCTGGGTCGACTTTCACAACATGCGTGATCACTAAATGCTCAATTCTTGCTCTGATCTCTTCAGCATCTTTTTTATCGCGAATAGATTGCTGAGCTCTTTCTTCTTTAAGCTTAGCTTGAATTTTTACCACGCTGTTATCTGCAATAAGTGCTTTTTTTTGTGGCAATAGGAAGTTACGTGCAAAACCTGGTTTAACGCGTACCAAATCCCCTTTGCGACCATAATTAGCGAGGTCTTCTAAAAGTAGTAGTTGATTTTTCATTTTCAGTATCCCTTAAAGTTATTCTTTCGAAACAAACGGCATGATAGCCATGTATCTCGATCTTTTAATTGCAGCTGTTAATTTTTTTTTGAAAAAAGCCGAAACGCCAGTAATGCGTCTTGGTAAAATTTTTCCCCTTTCAGTAATGAAGCGGGATAAAAGATCGACATCTTTGTAATCGACGTCCTTAATTCCTTCTGATTTAAAAGGGCAATCTTTCTTCTTTTTTCTAGGATTACTATTTCTTGGTCTTCTAGTTACAACGTTCATGAGTTACTCCGAAATCGTTTTAAAGGTTAATTCTTCTTGCACGGCTTCTGATCTAAGTGTCATAAAGCGCATTAAATCTTCGTGAAGATGGTAATCTTTCCACAAATCATTAATATGTATCGGATTGATTGAAAAGAACAATACATAGTAGTGCCCTTCTTTTCTTCCGTTAATATCGTACGCTAATTTCGAGCGGCCCAAATCGTGCTGCTTGTGGATCTCCCCACCTCTTTTTAAAACGCCTTCTTGGATTTTCTCCATGGCTTTTGTTCTAGCATCATCGCTGAGCGTGGCACTGATAATATACATGCCCTCATAAAGGTATTTTCTATTCTTATCCATGTATCTCCCTACATTTAGTTAGTGGTTTTTGTATTCACCTGGTTCATTGTTTTTTCAAGTCCGATAGACAGCCATTGTTTGAGGACCTCAACGCCTCTATCTATGAATACTCCCAGCTGATTGTTTTCATCTGTGCTAAAATTTTCTAGCACATAGTCTTCTAAAGGCAGATGTCCCGAAGGAGCCCCTATCCCCATTTTCAAGCGAGGATAATCGCTGCCAATCAGGCTTTCGATATGCTTTAGGCCATTATGCCCCCCAGAGCTTCCTTTGGGTTTTAGCTTTATCTCACCAAAATCGATCGATACATCATCGACAACGATTAAGATGTCTTCCTTTTTTAGTTTGTAAAAGTCTAAGCATTTTTTGACTGAAGAGCCACTTAGATTCATATAAGTTTGCGGCTTCAACAAAAATAAACTTTGACCTTCACACTCCATTTTTGCAAGTTCTCCGTTAAATCTTTCGGAAAACTGAAATTTTAATCCTTTCTCTAAAGCAAACTCATCAATCACTTTAAAACCCAAATTGTGTCTCGTATTTTTATAACGAGTCCCCGGGTTTCCTAAACCGACGATTAATTTTTTAGTTTGCCCTTCCATCATTAACGTTTAGCAATAATCACAGCAACGTTGTTTAAGCTGTCGATTGCTTTGACATTGTCTGGCAAATTCAAGCTTGAAAAACGTCTTGACTGATGAATTTTCATATCTGCCACATCAATTTCAAAGTATGCAGGAATATCTTTTGGTAAGCATTTAACTTTGAAATGAGGAGAAACAGCTTGAACAGATCCGCCTAGTTTCACTCCAACGCAATCAGCAGTGCCATTAAGCCTGACTGGAATTTTGACGTAAATTTGGTGATTGGCATGCAATTGCATAAAGTCAATATGAAGGATATTGTATGTCACAGGGTGATATTGAATATCTTTAACTAGTGCTTCAATTTTATGACCACCTTCTTCTTCCAATGTAAACTTTGTCGCTGTCAAATGACCTTGCTGGATTTGTCTCAAATGAGCGTGAAACTCATCAGTTTTGATCACGATATTTTGATTGGCATTGTTTTTTGAGTATAAAACAGCAGGAATGAACCCTTCACGTCGAAGAGCATGAGCTTCATTCTTTGTCTCAGCTGGTCTTTTTTTAACTTGTAATTTCATTTCGGACTCCAAATATATTAAACGTTTAATCTACAAAAAGAGAAGAGATCGACGACCCGTACAAAATAGAACGGACAGCTTCACCAAAAACCTTGGCAACCGAAACAACTTCTATTTTATTGCATCCCTTATGGTTTTGCGGGATCGTATCACTAACAAAAACTTTCTCTAATGGACTTTTCTCTATTTTCTCTAGGGCATCAGCAACAAAAAGACCATGAGTTACCAATGCGTAAACCGCAATTGCCCCATTATCTTTACAAGCCTCTGCTGCTTTACATAGCGTTGTCGCAGTCGAACACATGTCATCAACCAAGAGGACATTTTTCCCTTTAACGCTACCAATTAATGGAGATAACTCCACTTCTTGGACATTTACCCTTCTTTTATCGATAATAACTAAATCGCTACGAGTTTTATCAGCTACCGCTTTAGCAAATTTTAAGCTGCCCATATCAGGCGAGCCTACAATCATCGATTTTAAATTTAACTTTTCAACATGGCTTACCATTTCAGATTTAGCAAAAAGCTGATCAAGAGGAATATCAAAAAACCCCTGTATTTGATCTGCGTGCAAATCCATAGCGACCACCCGATCTGCTCCAGCTTTTTCAATCATATTAGCAACAAGCTTTGCAGTAATCGGCACTCTTTTTTGATCTTTACGATCTTGTCTAGCATAAGCTAAGTATGTAATGAGTAAAACAATCGTTTTAGCTGACGCTCTTTTTAAGGCATCGACAATGATCAGCAGTTCCATTAAATAATGATTAGGCCTGTGAGCGAGACTTTGGACGACAAAAATATCTTTTCCACGAACATTCTCTTGAATTTGGACAAAGATCTCCCCATCGGGAAAGGTTTTAATTTGAATTTTACCTAACCCTACTTGACTGTGGTTTGCAATCATCTGAGCAAGCCCAGGATGAGAGCTCCCGCTAAATAAATAGGCGCCTTGTTCACTAGACATTCAATTATTTTTTTAGAAACGCGTTACAAAAATTGGGGCGGTAGGATTCGAACCCACGATACACGGTACCAAAAACCGTTGCCTTACCACTTGGCCA
>CAZJSX010000093.1:0-7077 GCA_964548845.1 uncultured bacterium
GAATAATTAATCCATCAATCTTTTCAAGTTCATGGGGATAACGAATCGAAGTACATGGGACATTCAAGATTTTTAAACAGTCCAGATGCTTTTGAAAAGCTCCTTGAAGGGCTAAAACGCCGATCATTTTACCAACCTCTTGTTGCCAAACGATCTTGCTGCTCTAAAAGTTTTGCCGATATCCCATCCATTCCTGAAGATAGACCTTTTGAAACTTCAACCAATTTTTTAGGATCTTGGTAATATGTTACCGCTAAAACGATAGCTTTTGCACGCTTAGCAGGCTCATCTGATTTAAATATTCCAGAACCGACAAAGACGCTTTGCGCCCCTAAATACATCATCATAGCTGCATCAGCTGGAGTTGCAATACCGCCAGCAGAGAAATTGGGAACAGGTAGTTGTTTTTTTTGTGCGACTTGCAAAAGAAGTTCATAAGGAGCGCCAATATTCTTAGCTTCTGTCATCAACTCTTCAACACTTAATTGAGATACACGTCTAATGTCGCGCTGTAAATCTCGCATATGTTTGACAGCCTCGACCACATCACCAGTTCCAGCCTCACCTTTGGTTCTAATCATGGCTGCACCTTCACCAATGCGGCGTAAAGCTTCACCTAAATTGCGGCATCCACAAACAAAAGGAACTTTAAAGGGATTTTTGTCGATATGAAATTCATGATCAGCAGGAGTTAAGACTTCACTCTCGTCAATAAAATCGACTCCAAGTTCTTGCAACATTTGCGCTTCAACAAAATGGCCAATACGGCATTTTGCCATAACAGGAATCGAAACAGCTTTTTGAATATCTTGGATTAAATCAACTGCAGACATGCGGGCAATCTTACCATCTTTGCGAATATCAGAAGGAATTCGCTCAAGAGCCATGACTGCAACAGCACCAGCATCCTGGGCAATCTTGGCCTGTTCTGCTGTCACGACGTCCATAATGACGCCCCCTTTGAGCATTTCAGCTAAACTGACTTTGACGCTAAATGAACCTTTTTCCATATTATTTGTTACCTTTTTTATGGTGACTTTTACCCTATCTTGGCATTTTTTGTCGCTTAAAAACTATTCATCTATGACAAATCTTTAAAAGGGTTTGAAGCATTTGAAAAATCTTTTGACGTTTGTCTTCTTTTAATTTCAGAACGTATTGAAAATGTTAAATCTTGATCAAATTCTTTGCGCGCGGCCCATTGCAAATAATCTAAAGGGACTTCTTTTAGATCTCTTCCCTTGTGCTTGCCTAATGGCATTTTTTTTAGCCGAATGGGTTTTGATAAAATTTTCAGTAATTGATCGGTACTCTTGTATTGGGATGCTAACTTGCGAAACACTTCGATATTTACAATCACATCATTTAAAGCTCGATGAGCTCCTTCATCATTGATATTAAAGTGCTCTCTTAAATTTTGTAGTGAATTTTGAGGGCTCTCCCCATAGATTCTAGCCATTCTTAAGGTATCAAATGAGATATTATTTTGAATCGTACAATTAACACCCGTGCGTTTGGCATCGCGGTTAATTAAATGAATATCAAAACTAACTCCGTGCCCAACAATGGTATGTCTGCCAATCATTTTGATTAGCTTAGGCAAAACCTCTTGAATCTTTGGTTTGCCTGCAACCATATCTTGTGTGATGTGGTGAATCTTCATCGAGTCTGGAGAAATTTCCATTTCAGGATCGACTAACGTATCAAAAAATTCTATATCTTGCTCTAAAGTAAAAATTCCAACGGCCACCTCAATAATGGCATCTTTTTCAAGATCTAGCCCTGTCGACTCACAGTCAATGCAAACAAACGTCTCATTCTTCATTAATCCCATCGGTCAAAATCCTGTTGATTTCAAATATCAGTTCTTTTCTCCCTATATTTTGAGTCGTTGAATACTCTATATGAGGAGGATTTTCTAAACTAAAATGTTGCATGATCTTTTGAATCTGAATTTTAGCTTCATTTTTAGTCAATTTATCTAATTTAGTTAATACACATAAAACGGGCCTTTGGTGAAAGCGAACCCACTCATAAAATGCGAGGTCATCTTCACTAGGAGTTCTTCGAATATCTAAAAGGAGCAATACTAGTTTAAGATTAGGCCTTTTCTTTATATAAGGTTCAATCATCACTTTCCAAAGGGCGATTGTATCCCCTGGCACTTTAGCATAACCATAGCCCGGTAGATCACAAAACAAATAGTTATGATCGACATCAAAGAAATTGAGCAGTCTAGTTTTCCCTGGCATTTGAGAGACTTTGACCATTTTATTTGACATGAACAGATGATTGAGCAAGCTGGACTTTCCTACATTGGAGCGACCTGCAACAGCAATTTCCGGTAAAAGCTCTCCGCTATCATCTTTAATTTGAGGGCAATTTCTGAAGTCTGCTGAACTCGTAACAAAAGTCACTTCTTTAAAAGTTAATTTCTTCATAAAAGGACTCAATTGTTATCTTTCTAGATTCGTTATGGTGTTCTATTAAAATGTCTAAACGTTGCTTTGGCAGTTTTGCCCTAATTCTTTCAGCCCATTCAATACAGCAAATGCCATCGGCATAAAAGTATTCGTCAAACCCCATTTGAAAAAACTGCCCTTGATCCTTGAGGCGATAGAGATCAAAGTGATAAAAGTATTTCAACCCTTCATAAATATTGAGAAGATTAAAGGTAGGACTGTTAATTTCAGTGTGAGCAATGCCCCCTATGGCATGAGCAACCCCTTTAATGAAAGTTGTTTTACCGGCAGCCAAATCTCCGTAAAATGCTACAATCGTATTAGGGTGCAACTTTTTTCCAAATGTTGCACCTAATTCAAAAGTCTCTTGCTCAGAGTTTGTAATAAACTCGACTTTCATTTAACTTTCGAGCCATTTCTGAATATAAGGTAAAAACTCTTCGTATTGAGAAAGTGTTTCGACAAATTCAGTAATCTGCTTTTCGTCCAATTGATCTTGGATATATTGAAGGAAATGAGTTTCAATTTCAAATCGGTTTTGGTTCTGAATTTCTTCTAAAGTGATCGGCTTGACGTAGTTTTTCTTAAACTCTTTTAAAATCGTATCCTTTGAATGATAGAGCGCCCCGGTAGCAGCAGATGAGTAGACAATTTTAGTGATAGGCTCTACAGCTTTTTCAATATAATTTTTGATGATTTCAGGATCTTCAGAGACAAAAAATCTTTTGACAACCAACCCGTCTTTACGCTCAGTGTTTTGAGGGCAACGAGCCACCCAATCATAGATCGCATCTTGTGGGTTAGGATGAGTATTGTCTGCAAAGACTTTACCTGAGAATGGACATATATATATTTTTTTAGTTTGCTCATTGACTGAGGCTAACTCGCGACCGATGTGAATGCGCGTTTCTCTCCATAGTCCCCCAGTCTTCTCAAGGATCTCTATAGCCTCTTCTTGGCTTCTAAAAATCATTTTATTCCTAGGGCAAACAACCGGAGCTAATTTATCTCTTTCAGCAACGAAATAGAGATAGTTAGCGATTAAATCAGGCTTACGCTTATGCTTTAAATAAGAAAGAAACTCGCCTCTTAGCTGCTCTGAAATAGCTTTTTGTGACATCAAAACCTCGACCATATACTTCAATCAGTTTTAAATTTTAAAAAAATATGATTTACAATAGCTTAGATTTATAATTATCTTCAAGCCTAAACATTTCAAGCTTTACTAAATTTGATAAAAATATTATTATGGTTTAACTTTATAACTAAGATCTAGTTTTATAAACTAAAGACAAATAAAACTTTTTAAAAAGTTTAACTTTGCCAGGAGAATTTTTCATGGGATTACATATTAAAAAATTAAATATAGCTCATTATGAAGAAGTCATAGAGATTAAAGACTCCAGCAGAGGTCTTCATGCTTTCATTGCCATCCACGATACGACATTTGGACCAGCTCTTGGTGGTATTCGCCTTCTTCCCTATCCAACGGCGGCAGAAGCACTCACAGACGTTTTAAGACTTTCAAAAGGGATGACCTATAAATCCACTCTTGCAGGCCTTCCTGTTGGGGGCGGCAAAAGCACTATTATTTTAGATCCTGTTAAAGGAAAGACTAAAGAAATGTTCCATGCTTTTGGAGAGGCCATTAACTATTTAGAAGGTAGATACATCGGCGCTGAAGATATGAATTGCTCTGAGGAAGATGTCCAAACTATGTTTGAAGTTTGCCCGCATATCTTAGGATTACCAGGAGAAGGAACTGGCGATCCAGCTCGTTTCACTGTTCGCGGAACTTTTGTTGCAATTTTAGCAACTGCTAAACATCTTTGGGGTTCTACTTGCTTGAAAGGGAAAAAAATTGCCATTCAAGGACTTGGCGGTGTGGGCTCAAAACTTCTAGATCAACTTTTTTGGGCGGGAGCAGATCTATACGTTTCAGACATTAGGCCAGAAGTTGTGAAATCTGCAGTTCATCAATATGGTGCAACAGCTGTCGCTTTTGAAGAAATTTATGATCTTGAATGCGATATTTTCTCTCCATGCGCTAGAGGTGGTATTTTAAATGAAAAATCAATCAAGAATCTGCGCTGCAAAGCCATTGTTGGAGCTGCAAACAATCAACTTTTAACTGAAGAAGATGGTCAGCGTCTAAAAGATAGAGGCATTCTATATGCCCCTGACTATTTAGTTAATTGTGGCGGGGTTATTAGTGTCGCCTCTGCTTTAACACCTAGCGAAATCCATCCTCAAAGAGTGTTGTTTAAAACTGATGCTGTTTTTGATAGACTATTAGAAATTTATAAGCTCGCTGAACAAAAAGATATTTGTACAAGCGTTGCTGCAGATCAAATCGTAGAACAACTATTGCAAGCAGCCAAAGAAAAACAAAATGTCATGGTCTAACTCTGACTTTATTTCTACAAAGCTATCACAAGTATTTGCAGAGAAAATTTCACAGACATATCCACAGTTAACTGCCCAGCAGTTACATGATTGTCTTGAAATAGTCCCTGCTAAAACGGCTCAGCATGGACATTACCAGTGCAACAGCTGCTTTAAGCTAGCAAAGCTTGTGCAGGATAAACCTATTCAAATTGCCCAAAAACTTTTACCACTCAATAACTCAATGATTACTCATTGCGAAGTTGCAGGTGGCGGCTTCATCAATGTGACACTTTCGACAACCTATTTAGAACAATCGCTTCAATCTTTAACGACTGATTTAAGACTTGGTATCAAGGCTACAGCAAAACCTAAAAAAGTCATTGTTGATTTTTCATCTCCCAATACAGCAAAAGAGCTGCATGTTGGTCATTTACGCTCCACTATTATTGGCGATATGCTTGCGCGCTTATTTGAATTTCTAGGGCATCATGTTTTAAGACTCAATCACATCGGCGACTGGGGCACTCCTTTTGGCATGCTCATTCAATATTTAAAGACCAAACATCAAGATGTGCTATCGGGCCATAAACAAGCCGAGCTCTCAGATCTTGCAAAATGGTATAAAGAAGCTCGCAAATGTTTTGATGAAGACGATGCTTTCCGCACGCAGTCTCAACAGCAAGTGATTCAATTGCAAGCTAAAGAGACAGAAGCCATGAAAGCTTGGAATTTGATCTGCGAAATTTCAAGACAAGGGTATCAAAAGATTTATGACCTGCTAGATGTCAATATCACTGAACGAGGTGAATCCTACTATCACGATTTTCTTCCCAAGATTGTTGCCCTTTTTAAAAGCAAAAACTTAACTCAAGTTTCTGACCATGCACTATGCGTATTTCTGGATCACTTTGTCACCAAAGAGGGCAATCCCCTCCCATTGATGATTCAAAAATCAGACGGTGGCTATAACTATGAAACAACAGATCTGGCTGCCTTATACCAAAGAATTACCGTCGAAAAAGCAGACCGCATTATTTACGTCGTCGATAATGGACAAAGTCAACACTTCCAAATGGTCTTTCAAGCGGCTCAACTTGCTGGTTATTACGATGCAGCAAAGGTGCAAGTGGATCATGTCCCTTTTGGACTTGTGCTTGGTGAAGATGGGAAAAAATATAAAACGAGAAGTGGCGACTCTGAAAAACTCATTGATTTACTAGAGAATGCTATTTTAAAAGCAGCCTCGATTCTTAATGAGCGCAGCTCACAATTAGCTCATCCAGAAAAAACGGCTCGCGTCCTTGGAATCAATGCTATTAAATATGCCGATTTATCCTGCTTAAGAACTAAAGATTATGTTTTTAGTTACGATAAAATGCTTCAATTTGAAGGCAATACTGCTGCCTTTTTACTCTATGCTTATGTTCGCATCTGTAGCATACAAGAGAAAGTTCATTTTAAGCTCAATGATCATCTTAAAGATTTAATCGTCCTTAAAGAACCTACTGAAATCCAAATAGGATTGCATCTTCTACAATTAAAAGAAGTGCTAGAATCAATTGCCACATCTTTACTTCCTAATAGATTGTGTGAGTATCTCTATCAACTCGCTGAAAAATTTCATGCCTTTTTTAGAGATTGCCCCGTTATTAACTCCGAATATCAAAACTCAAGATTATTGCTCTGCCAGCTAGTGAAACAGGCTTTCGAAATTGGATTTGAAATTTTAGGGCTTAAGACTGTAACGAGAATGTAACTTCAAGTTACTTTATTTGATTTTTCTTTTAAATCCCTGATACATCCCTAGGGCTGTTAAAATTCCTAGTGGGATGAATGTGACGTATACATACCACGGAAGTGGGACTCTTACCACTAGCAAGATCAAAACGATAAATTGAGCAGCTGTTGTGAGTTTACTCCACACAATCGATTTAAACTCAAACTGATCCCAACTTCTAGTCACTGTAAGATAAAGGCCAAAAATAAAGAGAAAGACATCTCTTGAAAGCATAGCGGCCATACCCCATAAAGGCATGTGAGCTGTCGCGACTAGAATTCCAAGGGCAAAAAAGACAAAAAACTTGTCCATAATCGGATCTAATATAGCTCCGAGTTGACTAACTGTTTTATGCTTTCTAGCATAATAACCATCTAGAATATCGCTGAGCATTGCCAGAAGGATTGCCCCTACGCGAACATACATGTTATCGATAGTAAATAGAAAAGC
>CAZJSX010000094.1:0-7076 GCA_964548845.1 uncultured bacterium
TTAACACTCGCACCTGCCATAACAAGAGCATCAATCAGGGACTCATTTGCACCATAGTAGGCTGCGACATGAAGAGGAGTTTCACCCCATTCATTTCTTAGATTGACATTCGCATGATATTTTATAAATAACTCAACCAGATCGGTTGAATTCTTAGATGCAGCGATGTGGAGAGGGGTTCCTGTTGCAAAAAAATAAGACCAATTTTGCATCTTATTAGGATTAGCACCGTTTTCTAAAAGAAATTGGCAGATTTTAGGATTTTTATCATAAGCTGCTTGGTGAAGAACCGTTTGGCTGTATGCAAAAGTTTCATCGATATTCGCACCTAATTGAAGAAGAGCTTGAATCAGCTGTGTGTCTTGTAATTTTACAGCAATGCTTAAGGGGGTTTCTCCGTTTTTATTTTTGCTGTTAATCGGAAAGTTGCCTGTTTCTGCCAAATTCTGGATAGCTACGTAGTCTTTTGCATTTACAGCATCATGAAAAGGATATGAAATCTCTTCAATTTCTTAGCCCATAGTCATTTTATGAGATTGAGAAGTAGGTAGTAGGGGATTAAAATTTAAATTTTGGTGACTTTGAACTTGTGGCATAACTCTTCCTAAGGTAAAGGATTTGTTCTAAGTTCCTTATTTTAAGGTTTTAGTCGTATTTTATTCAACATTTAAAGGGATCTTGTTCTGTTTAAGGGCGGCAATTCCTTAGGTTACTTTATAGTCCCTAAGGGGTTAGTGAGGACAAATTCAATTTTTTTCGAATATTCTTTTGCAGCTTATTTAGGTGTTCAATGGAATTATTTTTTCGCATTGAAAATATAAGTTAATAATTCTCGAGCTTCAAAAGCTTTTTTTTGAGCGCTCCAGCTGTCTAATGATTGCTCATAAGTTTGATGCTCGTATTTGGTTTCAATAGTAGCTTTTAAAGCTTCAACAGATCTTATATTTTGATCGGTGATGTCAACATGTTCACAAGTTGTATCTTTCATTTCGATTTGAATAAACCCAGAGTTAGACAAGAGATCCTTATATTCTTGAGGGCTAAGTAAATGATAGGCAAGGCCATCTTGCTTCATCATCTGCTTGGTAGATTCACTATAATTTGGGGTTTGATGTAGCCAGTCTACAATAATGAGTTTCCCATTTGGTTTTAATACGCGATAGATTTCAGAAAAAAAAGATGGTTTGGCCTCTTTTGGGATATGAAGGAAAGTTTCTCTGCTCAATATAACATCAAAAGAATTATCAGCAAAAAGTTCAAGATTGCTTGTTTTTTTCATATGAATAAAATTAAGAGATCCCTTCATCAGAGCTAAAGAATCATGAAGGTAATTTTTGGCTTTTTCAACCATCCACTCTTGTGGTTCTAATCCTATAATTTCGCAGTTATAATTTTCTGCTAGATACAAGCAAGGGCCACCTATCCCTGAACCAATATCTAAAACTTTCAATCCAGTTAAATCCAAATCCTCTAGCATTTCTTGGACAGATTCTCTTGCGCCCTGTGAAAGAAATCCTTTCCCGTAGACCATCTCAATTAATTCTATGAAATCAGGATTATAACCTTGTGTTGCTGAATGCTCAGTTATCTGTTCTATTTGATCATCCAGAGAGGTTAGGGGGTAACTTACAAAAAAAGTAGTCAGTAGAAGAAAATAAAAAGGAAGTTGGACTAAATTCTTGATGCAGGAAGTCATATTCATAATATGAAGCTTTCTTAAGAAGTTGTCTGTGGAATAACAGGGACAAATTTTTTAACTTGACTCATTGAAAATCCTGGAGGAAGATCAGCTTTAGTTGCTCTTGGCCAAATAATATTTTTTCCAAAAATCCAGACTTCACCTCTAACAACTAAGTCATTTCCTTCGCGCCATAATTCAACAGCATAGGTTTTGCCTTTTTCAGGATCGATAATTTTGCCTTCGTATTTAGGATCTTCTGGAGAGCTATTTTCTTCTTTTTTGACATCATAGATAAAATCCAATCCGCAATAAGGGGGATTTCCAACAACGCCTGGTGCCTTTTCTTTTTTCTCTAAAATAGTGTCTTTGATTTTTCCATTATCATCATAAGTGGCAAGCATTCTTCCGTAGTAAGATCCTTTATACTTGTAGATCACTACTAAAGCTTGTGGTTTGTCAGAGTGTTGATCACGGCTTTTCCAAAGACCTGTGATCCCTTCGTCAGAAGTAGGAGAGCATGAAGAAAAAATCCAGGTGATGCAGAAGAGAGTGAGTAGTAATTTTTTCATGATAGCCCCTTTTTGAGTAAGAGTATATGGGATGTGAGAATAACGCAAGGAGAGCTTCTTCTTGAGCTTTGCTTAAAGCCTCTTAACATGTCTTGTCTTCTTTATTTGTTTTTGATAAATAACCAACTTGTTTAGTGAGATATCCAAGTAGGGGTTCTATTTATGAGAAAATTTTTAAGTTTGCTATTACTAATTATGGGTGTCGTTGTTTTTGTCTTTGGCAGCCATGTGGCAAATGTTGCCGCGAATGGTGAAGCAAGAGTTGAGCAAGTTCAAGAAAACGAGCCAGAAAGCACAAGACCCATAGTCGGTCCTATTCGAAGAGGTGTGAGAACTCAAGTTACTGAAGCAACTCAACAAAAAATTGGGCAAGCAGAACAAAAGATTGTCCAATCTAGGGTCACTGCTAATTGGCTTCATGGAACAGGCGTTGCACTGTTTTTTATTGGTTTAGGTTGTCTGATCTTGAGCTTTTCGCATAAAAGAAGAAACTAGGCACAATCTCAAACATAAAAATTTCAAATTATAGCAAGATTCAATTGTGCTTGAAGCCATTGAAATGATTTTTCTAAAATATCAGGTCGTCTTCTAACATAATGATCCATTCCTTCAATTCGCATGTAAGTGATAGGTGCATTGGTTTTTAATGCTTTTTGAACAAATTGATCACAGGATTGAATAAGACTATCATCAACTCCAGCTACCACTAAAAATGGGGATTTGATTTTACTATAATCGATCGCAGTTTTTTGAAATGCATCGGCGTGGTAGAGATAAGTCATTCCCCCCATAGTTTGATTAGGATTAGGGTTTTGGATTATCTCTTGGACAAGATTGTCAAACTCAGTTCGTGAGTAAGGGATATCTGATGAATAAGGGAGCCATCTTGGTATCCAGTCATATAATTTGAACAAGAATGATTTTCTTTTAAGATCTTCAAAAAACTTCCAAAGCTCATCTGCCCAACTCCAGTCGCCAGCTCCGGACCAATTGATCGTTGCTAGCGTGTCGGGGCAGAGTGTGGATAATTCTGTAACTAAAGGGCCACCCTCAGAAACACCGATGAAAACAAATTGTCCATTCCAACCCTCCGGAGGGTTATTTTTTAAATGAGAGATCACTTTCAAATGATCTTGGAGTCTTTGCGATCTTGTATAGTGATCGAAGAACTCTGCCTCGTTGATCTGATTGCCATCAATGCCCCATTTCTCAACAGTTAAAACTGCACTATTAAGCCCCATCAATTCTTCTAAAAAATAACGATGAAGGTGAACAACACTATAAAGATTGTTTTTTGAAGAAGAGCCTTCACACAAAATAGTGATGGGATAAGAGCTAACATGTGGTTTAGAAAAATAATAGATTAAATCAGTGCCTTCAGGTCTTGTAAGACTATAGCGACAAGATGGAGGAACTTGATAATTGCTAATATCTTGATAGCTTGTAAATTTATAAGGGGTGATTTGATCAGTTTCATCAACTAAAGTTGTAGCAAGTAGACAGTTTTGTAAAATCGGAGAGATACTATAACTCATTATGAAACATCCAATTCTTTAAATTCTAAAATATCGCCAGGTTGGCAATTCAAATATTGGCAAATACGCTCAAGCGTTGAAAAACGAATGGCTTTAGCTTTGCCGGTTTTTAGTATCGATAAATTTTGAATGGTGATGCCTACAGCATCAGCTAAATCTTGTAATTTAACCTTTCTTTTTGCCAGCATGACATCTAAGTTGACTAGGATATGCATTGTAAGCCTCAAATGGTTAATTGTTGATCTTCATTTAATAAGGTAGCCTCTTTCATGACCCAAGAAATAACAACTACAATAGCTCCTATAAAAAGGACTGCTAAATTGGGAGTGCCAAAGCTAACGGTTAAATATCGATGTCCTACAGGGTTTGCAATAGTGACAGATAAAATAATCAATAAGTGACTTATTGGTTTGAAGATGAGGGCATCGAGAAAAAATAATAATCCTAACTGGCGGTAGCAGTGAGCATTAGAAAGATTAAAAATTTGCCCCGATTGATAATTTTTAAATAGCGTTTTGAGGACGAATAAACTTAAAAAAATTGGCAGGTTTGCAATACAGTCAGATGTTAATCCAATCAGTGCAGCAAAGGAGCTCCAAGCAACTGTGCTTAATTCCACAACATGTTCTGGAGCATCAATGATTCTTGGAAAAAACTCTCTGATGAAAGGAAGTTTCATATTGGATGTGATTCCGAGCCAATAAGCGATTAAAAATAGAGGTAGAATGAATATAAGACTATTTAAAATAACGAGTAGACAAGAGCTTAATTTTTGTATTTGTTTCATAATATCGTACCTTGAAGTTGAACAAAAGCAAGATCCTAGCAAGAATAAATATTATTAAACAATAAATATTTACTGTTTATCGATAAAAAATGACAGAATTCAGATTTTTACTTTAAATATCACATAACATACCACTTGCCTTTTTTTGCTTTTCGCAACATAAATAATATTTATGTTTATAATTCGCTCATTACTTATTTTTTGTTTGCTTTGCGCAGCTTTCAGCCTTAGGGCTGATGAGGCAACGTATGGTATTAGTGGTAACCCAGGTGCCGTCAACTCGGTTGTAGGTACTGGAGAGCTGGGCGATTTTTTTGATATTCCACAAAAAACAGGCATCAGAGTTGGTGGCTATTGGATGGGGGATTATAACTATCTTGCACATGGAAATATTCCACATAATTGTTGGACTGGTAACAGTTTACTGATCGTTGATCTCTCTTTAAACCTAGAAAAGTTGATGGGTTGGAAAGGGGCTGTTGTCTGTACGGAATTTTTACAATTTAATGGTCAACCGACAAATAGTGACGCAGGAGTTGTTCAAGGTTACAACAGTTTGCCTGGAGCTCCCCCTTTAAATCGATCTGAGCTTTATCAAGTTTGGTATCGACAAGCTTTATTTAAAAATAAATTGAGCTTTCGCATTGGAAAAACAGTTCCTACCTATCATTTTAACAACGTCTCTAAACCGGTTCCTACGCAAGATCCCACAGTTGCTATCCCTTCAGTCAGCGGTTTGATCTATACTCCGATCTTTGTGAACACCACTCTTTTAGGAGCTCTTGGGGGATATTATAACTCGGTTTGTGGAGTGGATGTATCGATTACTCCAATCAAGCAGAGCTATCTCAACTTAGGTTTTTTTGATGGTAATTTGGCAAAAGGGGTGCAGACAGGTTTAACAGGCCCTCACTTTAATGGTTATTATTTTTACATCGCAGAAGCAGGTTATGGATGGGCCAAGCACAAACCAGGTATTGCTGCCATCGGTGGCTGGTATCAAAGTGGAAAACTTCAAAACTTTAACCAAACACAAACAGGGACTGGAGGACTTTATGGTTTTGCCTCACAATGTCTTTGGTTGAGAAAATCAGATGATACCGATAGAGGAAATCTTTCGGCATTTTTGCAGTTGGGATGGAATAATTCTAGAACACTTGAGATGACCCGTTATGTAGGTGGTGGTTTGACTGCCTTTGCCTTAATCCCTAAAAGACTCAATGATTCCTTTGGCGCTGGTATTGCTTGGTCCAGGTTAAACCCTCATGGTTTCTCTAAATATTCAGAATTGATGTTGCAAGGCTATTATCAAGCACACATCTGTCTATCTTGGTATGCTCAATTCGTTGTGAGCTATATTCCCAATCCAGGCAATAACCCACTCAAATCGCAAGTTCTTGCACTAACTGGCCGAACTATGATTTTATTTTAATTGACATTTTTTTTTAGTAAATTTTAGAAAGAGTCAAATTGAATTAAAGGATATGCAATGTTAAAATTTGCTTCTATTCTCGCAGCTTTTTGTGTCACGTCTCTCTTTTGTACCGAATATAACATCTCTCCAACACCAGAAACAGTGACGTTAGGACTGTTTTCACCAAATCAAAAACCGGTAGTCAAAGTCAAAAGTGGTGATATCGTCTCTTTAGGCACATGGAATAGCTGCTTACATGAAATGGTCTTTAATAAGACAACTCCTGCTGATGTCGCACAGTTTTACGTTGCCCATCAAATTCAAAAAGAGAGGGGGATGCACTCTCTCACTGGGCCTGTTTACATCGAAGGTGCTGAACCTGGCGATATTCTAGAAATTCATATTTTAGATATCAAGCTCAACGACTTTGGTTATAACTTTTTGAGCCCTTCAAATGGAATATTCTCCGATTTTTCAAAGCCTAGAATTCAATATTATTGGTATGACAAAAAAAATATGACGACCGAGTTTGCTCCTGGGATTTGTTTACATTTACAACCCTTTCCAGGTGTTATTGGTGTTTGTCCTCCAGCAGATTGGCCCTCTGGCTGGCCTGTTGATTTGAAAACGAGCATGGGACAACCCAACCCTGAGCAGTTCAACTCAGTTCCTCCTGGCCCCTTTGGCGGCAATTTAGATCAAAGGGATCTTCATATTGGCTCTGTATTATTTTTACCTGTATTTCGAGAGGGTGGATTGGTGTGGACGGGAGACTCTCATGCCATGCAAAGTAATGGAGAGATTGACGTGACAGCACTCGAGACCTCTTATGAATCCATTAAGCTGCAATTTTTTGTCAGAAAGGATCTCAAGGCTCAAGCCGTTTTAGATGATAATAAGGCGCTTCGAGCTGGGCAAGATGTTTTGAGCTGGCCGATCATTGAAACTGACAAAGAATTTATCCTTGTAGGATTAAATACAGATCTTATGGAAGCGATGAAATTAGCTGCTTGTAATGCGATTGACTTTTTAGTTCGCTTTCAAGGATTTAGTAAGCAAGAGAGCTATCAATTTTTAAGTATGGTGGGAA
>CAZJSX010000095.1:0-7029 GCA_964548845.1 uncultured bacterium
TTCTCTATTTTGTCTATAAGAAGGGATCTTTTTGGGCATTTTCAATAAGTCCATATTACTTTTTTGATAATCCCATAAAAAAGAAGTGTGTAAGAGCCAGCGATCTTTGCGAATATATAAAGCATTGCCTCCAATTTTTTTCTCACCTAATGCATAGTCATTTTCAGCTAAGTGAAAATCGCTATGGTTGAATAAATTTTTATAAAAGCTCTCTCCCCATAAAAGTATCGGCTCTGGATATGGGGTGATGTTTAATGCTTTTTTTTGGAAGATGAAAGAAACAAAAAAAGTATGATGATCGACAAATACAGTGCCACCACCGCTGAAGCGTTTGATAACAGGGATTTGTTTGTCTTTGAGTTGATCTAAGTGGACAAAGTCAAAGGCATCTGAAGAGATCCCCATAACAATGGCTTCTTTAGATCCAGTATTGACAATACACCAATTTTCATCATTAGAGCGAAGTAGAGCTTCTTCTATTTCGAGCTGATTATAGATAAAGCAATTCGATAAAAATAAAAGATTAATTTTGGGTTTCATTGTGAGTTTTAGCGCTCAGCGCAACCATTAGAATGGAAATGTCAGCCGGGGAGACGCCTGCCAGGCGCGATGCTTGTCCTAAATTTTGGGGATTAAATTTTTTGAGTTTCTCAATAGCTTCATTCCGCAGCCCTTTAACAGCTTTAAAGTCTAAATTGGCAGGAATAAAAATATTTTCTAGATGATCAAATTTAAAAATTTCTGACTCTTGTCTTTGGATATACCCTTCGTATTTGATGTTGAGCTCAATTTGATTTTCGATATCGCGCTCAAAACTGGGGACTTCATTAGGGTATTGTTCTTTTAATAACTCGTACGTCATTTCAGGGCGAGTGAGTAGCTTTTTAAGAGAGTGTCCTTTAGTTTCGATTACCTTAAAAATGGTTTCAAATTTTTTGATCGTGCTTTCAATCTTTTCTTTTTTCTCTTTGAGGCGATTGAGTTGCTCGTTATTGATTAATCCGAGTTGATAGCCATATTCTCGCAAGCGAATGTCTGCATTATCTTGCCTAAGCAACAAGCGATATTCTGAGCGAGAGGTAAACATGCGGTAGGGCTCTTCAAGTTCATAGCGAATCAAATCATCGATCATAACACCGATATAGGCTTCTGAGCGCTTGAGTATGAAAGGGGGTTTATTTTGTATGGCTAATACAGCGTTAATAGCTGCTATTAATCCTTGTGCTGCGGCCTCTTCATAACCTGTCGTGCCGTTTATTTGGCCGGCCAAATAAAGTCCCTTTACATTTTTGCAAGCAAGCGTTGAGTCGACTTGACCTGAGATGACATAATCATATTCAATAGCGTATGCGGGTCTCATCATCTGCGCTTTTTCAAGTCCTGGAATGCTATGGAGCATTTCGAGTTGAACGTCATAAGGAAGTGATGTCGAAATTCCATTAGTATAAACTTCTAAAGTGTTTAGCCCTTCAGGCTCTAGGAATATTTGATGGCGCTCTTTATCGCTAAATCTAACGAATTTATCTTCAATAGATGGGCAGTATCTAGGGCCAACCCCTTGAATTTGTCCATTATACATAGGAGAGCGATGCTTATGTCTATTAATAATTTCTTTAGTCTTTTCAGAGGTATAGGTGATATAACAGCTGATTTGCTCTAGTCTTTTGGAAGTAGGTGGGTCAAAAGAGAAAAAGATGTTATCTTCACCTTTTTGTTCTTCAAGTTGCGAAAAATCAATAGTTTTGCGATTGATGCGAGGAGGAGTTCCAGTTTTTAGTCTTTTGAGCTTTAACCCTAAATCTTCTAAGGATTTGGATAAACCAACCGCTGCTTTATCACCAGCTCTTCCACCGCTATAATTGACTCCACCTAAATGGATGAGTCCTCTCATAAAAGTTCCTGAAGAGATAATGACAGATTTTGAGAGGTAGGTCACTCCATCTTGAGTTTTGACTCCAATAATAGAGCCATTTTCAATGAGGAGGTCTTCGGTGGTTCCTTGAATGATATCGAGATTTTCCGTTTGCTCAAGGAGGTGTTTCATAGCAAACTGGTAGGCGACTTTATCTGCTTGAGCTCTAGGGGCCCAAACAGCTGGCCCTTTAGTGGCATTGAGCATCCTAAATTGAATGCCGGTTTGGTCGGTAATTTTACCCATGACTCCGCCCAAAGCATCGATTTCTCGAACCATATGCCCTTTGCCGATACCACCAACGGCTGGGTTACAGCTCATTTTGGCAATCGTATCTAAATTCATGGTGAGCAGTAGGGTCATAGCGCCCATTTTGGCAGCTGCGTGAGCAGCTTCACAACCTGCGTGCCCCCCGCCAACCACGATTACATCATAGTCTTTAGGATATTGCCACATATTATAGAGTAAAAATTATTTTTTCTTATGACGATCTCTACGTCTGCGCTTTTTTCGCTTATGTAAAGAGATCTTTTTTCTGCGTTTCTTTAAAACAGATGACATTTAGCTTTATGGCTCCAATTATCAGAATGTTTGAGTGCTTAAATTAAAAAACGTGGGTAATCATAGGAGATTTTTCAGATAAAAGTAAAGTGGGATTTTGCTACCTGTGTGATTTGAAATCATTTCTTCTCAAAAAAGGTGAATTGGTAAATATTTTTTTTGAATTTTTATAAAATAATGAAGTCTATGAGCGCGAAAATGAGAGAGTTATTTATTAATAGAATTAAAAAAATATTTATAGTGCTTTTTTATCTGATCTTAATGGTGAAAATATAAGATTAGCGCATATAATTTATGACCAAAAAAAGAAAATTAAGGTTTAAAGATGACTATGATCACCCCAGCTTTACCAGCTTCAATATTGGAAAAGGTAATGGTTGTTCCTCAGTTGACTGAACAGTCAAATCCTGATCTGTTGAGAAACAATAATATTAAACTTATTCAAGCCGTTAAAGATAGCGATATGTTGGCTATCATGCAGCTTGTTAAGCAAGGGGCAGATCCTTTTTTTAAAGATCAAATTAATTGCAGTGCCATGGATTATGCCGTATATGGAAATCAGCAAAATTATTTGCCAATCCTCTTAGGAAAAGAGATCAAAAAAGTTGATTTAAGTTTTTTAGATCGCCTAAATTCAAATGGAAACAAAGGTAAAGATTATCGAGAAATTTTCCAAGAAGTGGGTAAGTTGAGCGATAAAAAAGAGTTGAAATTTTCAAATGTAGACCAATTGAAAGAGCGTCTAGTTGCATTACATGAAATGGCTCTTGAGTCAGGAGATAAGTTTCAGTATAAAGAAGTTTATAAAAACTATATTATTCTAGCAGCGTGTTACGCAACTCCAGAAATTTTAACTGAATTAATGGAAAGCGGAATTCCATTTGATAAAGTTTTGGATGCTTCTGGAAGATCATTGCTGCATTATACAGCATTAATTGCTCCAAAGAATTTCCATCTTTTAGTTCAACATGGTTTGAATTTGAATCAACTCAGTTCAGGTAAAGTCTCTCCAACTGATCTTTTAATTGTAAATATTCAAGCTAAAGATCCATTAGCCATTGGCTTTCTATCTATGACTACAGTTATGAAAGTGGCTATGACTGGCTTTATGCTTTTCGCGATCCCTGACATGCTAAGAAGTTATGAAACTAATTTATATGAACCGCTAGAACTCCTTTATATAGCCAATAGTCTACAGGCCTTTGTTCAAGCTGTATCTACTCATTATGAGATTGCTTTGAGCCTTTATAAAAATCCAACTGTAGCTAATTTAAAATCGCTACTGCCACAATTGTTCCCTTATTTATTGGCACTGCCAGCAATGGTTGCTCCAATAGGTATACTTCCACTCAACGTGTTGAATATTTATTATTTGGCCAAGAATACTTTTCAGGGGATTAAAGGCGCTTGGCAACATAGTTCTTACCGCCCATTCAAAGCAACCCTAGCTGCATTTATGCATGCTGCAAATATGGGCGTCAATTCGATGAGCATTATTTACTCTACAATAAGAGCACTCGATGACCCTTTTAATGAAAAATCTCATCAAAGAAGACAAGAAACTGAGGACAAATACGAACAACAGCAGCGCGAGTATGAACAAAAGTACGAGAGAGAACAAAGAGAATGGGCTCGCCAGAGCGAAGAGCAACATCGAGAGTATCAGCGAGAGTATCAGCGACAACAAAGAGAGTGGGCGCGTGAGAGAGAAGAGCAACATCGAGAGTATCAGCGACAACAAAGCGAACGGGATCGACAGAGAGAAGAGCAGCGAAATCAAGAGTATGAAAGGCGGCGTCAGCAGTACCAAAAAGCAAACGATGACTTTTGGGAAAAATATAACGAGCGTTTCAATAAAGGCGGCAAAAGCAATTCAGGATCAGATGACCATAGTTATGGTGGATCCAGCTTTGGCAATTCAGCGTCTTACTCACAAGTTAAAAATTCGTTAAAAACTGTTTTACAAAATACGAACAAAGATGATTGCTCTATACTTGGAAAAGTCAAAGCCAATTTTTGTTATGATGCTATTCAAAAGCTAAATAGTGTGGCCTCAGTAGATGCGATGCAGAAAGCTTGTAAAAAATTAAAAGTAATGTTCCACCCAGATAAGCTTGCTAAATATGGAGAGCAAGCAAAAGAGGCAGCAGGGCGAATTTTCCAAGAGCTTAACGGTGCAAAAGCCGGTAACTGTGATAGCAAAATGTATTAGTTACACAACAAGTGCTAGGCATAAGAGACGCTTTCAGGAGAGAAATTAGTAAATTTGACATACTCTTTTAAGAAAGTCAAATTAACATTCCCAATACTACCATGTCTATTTTTAGCAATGATGAGCTCAGCTTGACCTGGCTTATCCATAGGGTCATAGTAGTCGCGTCTGAGCATGAAAATAATCACGTCAGCATCTTGCTCAATACTTCCACTCTCTCTTAAATCACTCATCATCGGGCGATGACCTGTTCTTTCCTCAACTCTGCGTGACAGCTGTGAGAGACAGATAATGGGGATGTCTAATTCGCGAGCTAAATTTTTGAGTAGACGAGAGATTTCAGAAATTTCATGTTGCCTGCTATCCATATTGCGAGTGGTATTGGAGCCAGATAGGAGTTGTAAATAGTCAATGACAAGTAGATCAATATTGTAAGCCTCTTTCATCCTTCTAGCTCTTGCTCTAAGATCTGTAATTTTGATTCCCGGTTGATCATCGATGACAATATTATGCTTTTGAAATTCATGAACTGCTGCAACAACGCTTTGATACTCTGAACCATCAAGTGATCCCGTGGCGATTTTTTCAGAAGTCACTTCGGCATGAGCGCAAATTAATCGGTGTAAGAGTTGTTCTGCAGACATCTCTAAAGAGAAAATGCCAACAGATTTTTTATTCTGCACGGCAATATTAGAGGCGACATTTAAGGCAAAAAGTGTTTTTCCCATAGCAGGGCGGGCAGCTAAGATAATTAAATTAGATTTGCCAAGTCCATTGATCAATTTATCTAAATCGACATAGTGTGTGGCAAGCCCAGTAATACCTAAATCACCATGTGGCTTATTTTGATATTCCTCTTGTCTTTTTTCTAGTGCTTTCAAATAAGGCATTTCAGATTCAGCTTTGACTCCAGAGAGGATATCTGGGACGTTTAGACCAACTGTTGTGCGATTGGTTTGGCTGATTTGAAATAGTTTTTGCTGTGCATCATCGAGTGCAGTAAAGACGTCTTCTGGTTCATTGAGCGCTTCATTCTCAATTTCTTGAGCTGTGC
The DNA here is from genome assembly GCA_964548845.1 of uncultured bacterium. Lineage (GTDB taxonomy): Bacteria > Chlamydiota > Chlamydiia > Chlamydiales > JAAZZY01 > CAZJSX01. The sequence goes on from CAZJSX010000095.1 coordinate 5,740, forward strand.
GAATCATTCGCCGTAATATGGCTTTATCGTGAACTAAAGAGGAGTAGTGTTCAATGTGGGCCGATGTCCCTGCATATTGAGCAAGAGTTGTTAAGTATCCCACTCCGCCAACGGCAGTTAGTTTATCTCGTCTTTTAAGCTCTTCTGCAACTAAATGCACATCAGCTGGTTTATCCGCTTTGTATAAAAACTTCATGGCATCAAAAATGAAACGATGCTCGTTAAAGTAAAAGTCTACGTCACTTAAGATATCGACAGAGGTGTTTAAGCTGTTGATGTTTGTGAGCATGCAACCCAGAACCATCATCTCAGCTTCTTTAGAATGAGGGGGGATTCTTGCAGAAGATTTTTCGCTCATAGCAATTAGGATTACAAATTGTTTGATAAAAGCTGACAATATCACAACAGATCTGTTTAGTCAAAAGACAAATCAATATCCTGAATGGGTAATTTTCTAATTGATTCATCGATGAGGGTTTAAAAGAGGAATCTTCATTTAAAATACGATAAATTTGGGCCTGTCAATCAATGAGTGGTTTAGCGGTAGATCACAAGCTGTTACATTTGAGCAAAAATAAGTATTTTCTAGAGATAAAACATAAAGTTTTTTCTTTAAGTTCTATTAAATATTCTCTATATAAAACTTTCACATAAAAAAAAGACGAATGCTCTAAAACCCAATGTGCAAATTTAGAATAAAAATACTGATTTTGATTTTTATGATTTGCTCTTTGGTGCTTCATTCTGAAGATTTTATAGTCTCAACCCATAATGTCAACGGGATCAATTCTCTTCACCAAGCTATTTTAGATTTAAATAACTCTACATCCGAAAATAACCGAATTATTTTGCAATTGGACAATCAAGAGCCTCTTTTGATTGAAGAAAATTTACCTCCAATTGAAAAGCCTGTTGAAATTATTGGAGTAGGTCCAAATCAACAAGTCATTGATGGGCAAAATAAAGCAAGATTATTTGTTGTTAAAGCCCCTTCTATTTTCACGAACCTTAAAATATCCAATGGAGTTTCTACTGGAGGAACAGGTGGAGGAGATGGATTAAATACAAAAGGTGGTGGTGGTGGCGGATTAGGATGTGGTGGAGCCCAGTACATCGACATCAACACTACTGTGACAATCTCTTCAACCGATTTTTCAGGCAACTCTGCCGTAGGAGGAGCTGGTGGACCAGGTGGTACAGGAGCTAACACCTCAGTATATACTGGAGGAGGAGGAGGAGGAGCTAGTTTTTCTTCTGCATCTGCAAATGGAGGTCTTCCTAATGGGGGGG
>CAZJSX010000096.1:0-6927 GCA_964548845.1 uncultured bacterium
GGCGCTCTACTCCAAAAGCGTCAACAGACATGGGGCCGTCGCCGCTATTTTAGTTGGAGCATTTACTGCAGCAACCTGGCAACATGTGAATAAATTATTTAGCATTTCAATTCCAGAGCTGATCCCAGCTTTCCTCTTAAGCTTATGTGCCGCATGGTTTTTCTCTTACGTGGCTCGCAAAAAAATAACTTCTAAATACGAAGTTTAAATATTGAATATTTTATAGATAAAAAAATGGCTTCTTCTCTTTCAACTAAAAAGAAGAAGCCTATATTGTTTTGAATCTCAAGAATGGGCTAGAAAGTGCAATTATTTTTTGCGACTTTTTTTAGGCTTTTGCTTTAAAGATTGCTGATATGATTGGAGCTCTTTAACCCCCATTTTACTCTTGTCAATTGCCATGTGCTGTCTTCCTTTAATTGCACGCTGCTTGCACCAGTAGTCTGCACTCTCTTGAATAATTTTTTTAGCATAGTTCATGACACCTTCAGCATAGAAAATGTAAACGGCATAAACTCTTTGCATTTTACTAAGAAGAGCTATTCTGTGTGGGTCGATTTTAAAATGAGGAGCCCTATTGACTCTTTTCATATTGCAAATTTTAAAAGCAATGCGCTGATATAACGAGATGCAAATATCAAAAAAGATCAATGGGATCAACATGAAGATTGCAAATGGGGCAACAAAAATATGTCTAAAAATTTTCATTTTTTCAAATCCTGTGAATAATAATTTGGTTTTTATAACCGATTTTTGATTATTTCCCAACTGGATTCTTAAATAAAGACCCTTACTATTCTAAAATAGCGTTTGACGACAGAACCCGATTTCTTTATAATTTTGCCCAATTTTACTACTCAAATTTAAATTTTATATGAATACAATCGACAACAACAACCAAACTTCTTCTTCAACTTTTGTTGGAGGTGTCTTTAGATTCACAGGACGAATGGCATACTGCGGCACGCAAGCAATTACCGGCATTGCCTTAATGACGATTGGAATTTCAGGGTTGTATCTTAATTATACTAAATTACATCAGTTCTATTTTGAGGGCAAACAAGGAAAGGGTTATAATGATGTCCCCTTTTTTGAACCTGCTTGCAATTATACAACTAACCTTTATAACACTTATATTCTTAAACTAAATGATCCAGAAAGCTTTTGCAAAAATTTAGGTGAAAAACCCTTCTCTTCACAAGAAGGATTGGCTAATGTCGCAGCCCTTGCTGCTACTTTGGGTGGTTCTGCCCTTGCCGCCTATCTTTGTGTTTGTGCAACTACTGGCGGGGCATCCTTAATTGGCAGATCTTTTGATAACTTTTTAAAAAGCCTCTAATTTAACGGCTCTTTAGCTTTATAAAGATCAATAGTGTCTTTGAGGATATGGTTCTCAAATAAACTTAACTTAATATAAGCCTCTTTTTGTGCTCTTTCTATAATTTCTCTCCCCCCATCTAAATTATAGATCCGCTCTAGCTGCACCCTAAGTTCGTGAGAGGCGATTTCAAGGCTATTGTCTATAGTAACTTCATCTTCATCATTTTTCTCTAAATAAGCGCGATATGAAATAATTAAAGAAGTTAACTGATTAAAATCCTTTTTTAAAACTTTAGCCTTTTTTTGTAGTTGAATGGGATCCTGAACCTCTTTAAGGTCTTTAGTAAGCTTTTTAATTTGGATGCAGGCAGCTGATTGATAGTCACCTGAAGAGGTAAGAGAGCAGGCTGCAAGAGTTAATGAGCAGAGCGTTATTAAAAATATTTTGACATTCATCATAGGCTTGGAAAAAAAGTTTATTTACATCATAAAAAAACTTGTTTCTAATTGAAAGATCTTTTAGATTGTATGCTTATTTTTTTGGGGCGTATAGCTCAGCGGTAGAGCTCCTGTCTTACACACAGGCGGTCATAGGTTCGAATCCTTTTGCGCCCAAAACATTAATTGCGGGAGTAGTTCAATTGGTTAGAGCACTGGCCTGTCACGTCAGAAGTTGCGGGTTCGAGTCCCGTCTCCCGCGTTTTTCTTGAACAAAGCACTTTAGGTTTCCTTATGGTCGACATTTCAAGAATGCGCAGCTCTTACTGGAAAACCTTGCCTTGGATTGCTATTGGCGCTTTTGTAGCAGCTTCAGCCATCCGATTCATTATTTTACCAAATCAAGTTATTGACGGCGGCGTAACCGGTATCGCCATGATTTTAGCTCACCTTTTGGGATCTAAATGGCTACCCTATTTTGTACTCGCACTAAACATTCCCTGCATTCTAATTGCTTATAAAAATTTCGGAAAAGCCTTTTTAGCCAACATGATTACAGGAATCATTCTGTTTTCATTTTTCCTGTTTATCCTAGAAGAAGTTTTATACAACCTCCCCGCTTTCCATGGAGATGCCCTAGAAGTTGTTGTTTTAGGCGGTATCGTCTTAGGTATCGGAATAGGAATCATTATTCGAATGGGCGGCTGCTCTGACGGTTCTGAGATAGTTGCTATTATAATTAATAGAAGCAAAGGATTTACGATTGGTCAAGTCGTTGTCTTTATCAATTTCTTTGTCTTTTTAGCAGCAGGTTATTTTTACGGCGAATGGAATACTTCTGTACGCTCTTTCATCACGTACATGATTACTTACAAAACAATGGATTTTGTTATTGTAGGTCTTGATGAGATCAAGTCAGTCTTGATTATTTCAAATAAACCTAAAGAAGTCACAGACACCATCATTCACGAGCTTGGGCTTGGTTTAACGATTATTTATGGGCGTGGTGGATATACTGGTGATGACCGCGAAATTCTACTAGTGATTGTTGATCGTTTACAATTAGCTGAACTCAAAGAAATCGTTCTAAATATTGATCCATCAGCCTTCTTAGCTGTTGAAAATCTACATGAAGTGGTCTATGGAAGACAAAACTACTTTAATCCGACAAAGATCAATAAGAAACAGAAAAAGTTTATGGCAAAATTCTAATAGAATTATTGCTCTTCAACTTCCTCAAATTTACATCCTGCATCAATTAATGAGTCGACGTAGTTAAGATTATACTTATGCTCTATAAAATTTTTATCATTGAGCATATGTTTATGGAATGGAATTGTGGTTTGAATTCCATCAATGTGAAATTCCTTCAACGCACGCTTTCCAATAGCAATAGCTTCTTCTCTATCCTTACCTTTGACGATAAGTTTAGCAACCATTGAATCGTAGTGTGGAGGAATTTTGTACCCTGTGTAGCATGCGCTATCGATGCGTACATGTGGTCCACCTGGCTGAAGATAGTGTTCTAACTTGCCTGGTGATGGAGAAAAGTTGTTTGCTGGATTTTCTGCGTTAATTCTAAATTGAATGGCATGACCATCAAATTTAACATCTTTTTGTGTAAAGCCAAGTGGCTGGCCCATTGCAATTTTAAGTTGAGCTTTAACTAAGTCAACTCCAGTAATAGCTTCTGTAACTGTGTGTTCAACTTGAATTCTTGTATTCATTTCCATGAAGTAAAAATTCATCTCTTGATCTATTAAAAACTCTACTGTTCCTGCTGATGTGTAACCGACGCTCTTTGCAAGTCTAACAGCACACTCCCCTAATTCTTTTCTCATTTTCGCAGTGCAAATTGGAGATGGAGTTTCTTCGATTAACTTTTGTCGTCTTCTTTGAATTGTACAATCTCTTTCACCTAAATAAACACAATTGCCATGCTTGTCGGCAAGAACCTGGACTTCAACGTGCCTTGGATTGATGATCATTTTTTCTAGGTAGACATCTGGATTGTTAAAATTGACTTTAGCCTCTGTTTGAGCTTGGCCAAAGCATTTTTTAAACTCTTCAGGATTGTGAACAAAACGAATTCCTTTTCCACCACCACCTGATACTGCTTTAATTAACAATGGATAGCCAATTTTTTCTGCTAATTTTAATCCCTCTTCTACAGAAGGGACAATACCTTCAGAACCTGGAATAATAGGACAGTTGGCAGCTTTTGCGGCAGCTTTTGCGGCAGCTTTATCGCCCATGATTGAAATGGCTTTAGAGTCGGGTCCGATAAAGTTAATTTTGCAACTTTCACAAATGAGAGCAAAGTTTGGGTTTTCACTTAAGAAACCATAGCCAGGATGAATAGCATCTGCGTTTGTAATTTCTGCAGCAGCTAAAATGTGAGGTATTTTTAGATACGATTCCAATGCAGAAGCTTTACCAATACAAATGGCTTCATCTGCTTGAAGCACGTGTAGCGCTTCGTGATCTGCTTCAGAATAAACGGCCACGGTTTGTAAACCTAGTTCGTGGCAAGCTCTAATGATTCTGACGGCTATTTCACCGCGATTGGCTATTAAAACTTTCTTCATTATTTTTTAACCGATTTTAAAGAGTTTAGTACCAAATTCTACAGGATTAGCATTATCAACTAAAATAGCTTTAACAATGCCGTTTTCAGTAGATTTAACTTCATTCATCACTTTCATCGCTTCAATAATGCAAATGACATCGCCAACTTTTACAGAGTCGCCTACTTTTACAAATGCTGGTTCTTGTGGAGATGGAGTCATGTAGAAAGTGCCTACCATTGGAGATGTGACAAACTTACCTGGAGCTTCTACGGCCTCTACTTTGTGTTCGATTGCTTTTTCAGCAGAAGGGAAATGTGCTGGCAATACATGGGCTTGAGCATGTCTTATAGACATCTGGTCCATCATTGGAGCTGCGTGAATGACTTCGGGAGCTGGAGCTGTTCGCTCAACTACAATTTCGAAATCACCTTTTTTAAGTTGGAGCTTATGCATGTTACGCTCTTCAAAAGCATCCATTAATTTTTTAATATCTTCTAAACTAAATTCCACAAAAAAACCTCACTTAGATTCTTTGAATATAATCACCAGTTTTGGTGTCTACTTTAATGATATCCCCTACTTCAATGAAAAGAGGAACTTGAATTTTTGCACCTGTTTCTAAAATAGCAACTTTTGTTGCATTCGAAACGGTTATTTTTTCTTTTGACTCTTCAGTTTTTGAAACCATTAGTTCTAAAAACTGAGGAAGATCTACTGAGAAAACTGTTTGACCGTAAAAAGTCGCTTTAACTTGAACCCCTTCTTTTAAGAAGTTCATTTTTTGTTCAATGACCTTTGGCGGAACGTTGACTTGTTCTAATTTCTCGATATCTAAAAAGAGATAGTTTTTATCTTCTAAATAAAGAAACTCTAAAGACCGTTCTTCTAAAAAGACTTCATTGACGCTTTGATCTGGTTTGAAGTTTTTTTCAACAACTTCATCAGTGATCAAATTGCGCAATTTAGCTTTAATAAAAGCTGGCCCTTTAGCAGTTACTTTAATACTAGAGTCGACTCGATAAAGCTCATCTTTGAGCAATATAACCATTCCTGGAGTAATCTGGGTTGGGGATGACACGCTTTTAACCTAAATTTTTAATTCATTACTAATTATGCCATATCTGGCAGTTGGGTTCAAGCAATGTTTATATGCTCGAGCGAAGCTTTTCTATACCCGTGGCTAAATCAGGAAAGTCAAATACATAAGTTCCTGCTACCAAGTCATTTGCCCCGCTTTCAATACATTTTTTGGCAGTTATATCTGTAATCCCCCCATCAACCTGAATAGGAAAAATAGGTAGACTCTGATCCCCTTTTGGGCAAACCTTGCCACCAGCTCGAATATTCCTTACATCGAGGGCTTCTCTTACAAACTTCACTTTTTTCAAAACTGAACTTATAAAAGACTGTCCAGAAAAACCAGGATGAACTGTCATCAAAAGAATAAGATCACAAAGCTCTAAATAAGGAGGAATCATTGACATCGATGTCTCTGGGCAAAAAGCTAATCCGGCTTGAATATTGCATTTTCTAATATAACTTAAAGTATCCTCAACGTTTTCTGTAGCCTCAAAGTGAAATGTAATTCGATCTGCACCTGCATGAACCAATCGCTCCACATAATCAAAAGGATTGTAAACCATAATATGGATATCTAAAAAAAGATTTGAAGCTTTTTTAATTGCAGCAACAGCTTTCGGTCCCAGCGTCAAGTTTGGGACAAAATGACCGTCCATGATGTCTATATGAATATGATCTGCTCCAGCCTCTTCTAGCCGTTTTGCCTCATTGGCTAATTGGCCAAAATCAGCTGATAAAATTGATGGGGCAATAATTAAATCTTCTCTTTTCATAGATTCACTTTTGGTCATTTTAATATTAAGTTTATTTTTTTAGAGCTTTCTTGACAACTTTAACTCACTAATTTATGAAGCTCCTTTATGGAAAATATTCAAAATTCGCCTCATTTTGGGCACAAGATCTATTTGATACGCCATGGTGAAACCGAATGGTCTAAAACCATGAGACACACTGGGAAAACAGATATTGAACTCACGGCCAATGGGCAATTACAAGCGCTTGCATTAAAGAAAAGGTTTGAAAATATTTCATTTACCCGGGTTTTTGTAAGCCCCCTCAAAAGAGCCTTAAAGACCGCTGAAATCGCCGGATTTCTAAAAGTGGCTCAAATCACCCCTCTACTAACCGAATGGAACTATGGAGACTATGAAGGGATAAAAACCTCGGAAATTCAAAAAGATAGACCTCATTGGAGCCTTTTTAAAGATGGCCCTTTGAATGGGGAGAGTTTGACTCAAGTTTCCTCGAGGGCAGATCAAATCATAAAAATAGCATCAGGAATAGCTGGGGATGTTGCTTTTTTCTCTAGCGGCCATATTTGCCGCATTATTGGGGCTAGGTGGCTTAATCTGGACCCCCATACCGGGCAGTTATTGTCTTTATCAACAGCTTCAGTTAGCATTTTATCCTATGAACATGAGAGGAGGGTCATCGAACTATGGAACGATTGCTCTCATTTCAAATAACTCTTTAACAAACCCTTAAAATGAGCCAAAACAGAATAGTCAATTAAAATATT
>CAZJSX010000097.1:0-6905 GCA_964548845.1 uncultured bacterium
AACCCCCGACCGGCGACTTTGGAGATCGCTGCTCTACCAACTGAGCTACACACCCTAAAGATGCAGACCACATTTTCATGTGGTCTTTTATCATTTAACCTTAAACTAAAATCTCTGAAACTGTACCCGCTCCGATAGTTCTTCCACCTTCGCGAATAGCAAATCTCATCCCTTTTTCCATTGCAACCGGAACCATAAGTTCAGCTGTCATTGTAACGTTGTCTCCTGGCATAACCATCTCTGTGCCTGCAGGAAGTTCAACTGTTCCAGTAACGTCAGTTGTTCTGAAATAAAATTGTGGACGGTAACCAGAGAAGAATGGCTTATGACGACCACCTTCTTCTTTTGTTAAGACGTAAATAGCACATTTAAATTTCTTATGAGGCTTAGAGCTACCTGGAGCTGCTAGTACCATTCCGCGCTCAACATCTTTTTTGTCAACGCTGCGCAATAGGATACCGACGTTCTCACCAGCTCTTGCTTCATCTAGAAGTTTATTAAACATTTCTAGACCAGTAGCAACTGTATCTTTATTTGGTTTTAGACCAACAAGCTCAAGCTTATCGTTGATTTTAACAACGCCTCTTTCAACACGACCAGTCGCAACAGTACCGCGACCAGAAATAGAGAAGACGTCTTCAATTGGCATTAAGAATGGCTTATCGAGAGCTCTTTCTGGAGTTGGAATGCTTTCGTCAACAGCTTTCATTAGCTGCATGATGCACTCAACGTATTTAGCATCGCCTTCTAGAGCTTTAAGAGCAGATCCTTTAATGATTGGGCAGTTTTTGTACCCTTTTTGCTCTAACAATTCAGTAATTTCCATTTCAACTAGATCAACTAGCTCTTGATCTTCAGCACCGATCATATCAATTTTGTTTAAGAAAACAACGATTGAAGGAACCCCTACTTGGTGAGCTAATAGAATGTGTTCTTTTGTTTGAGGCATCGCTCCGTCAGTTGCAGCAACTACAAGAATCGCTCCGTCCATCTGAGCCGCACCAGTAATCATGTTCTTTACATAGTCAGCGTGACCAGGACAGTCTACGTGAGCGTAGTGCCTAGCTGCAGTCTCATACTCAACGTGAGAAGAGTTAATTGTAATCCCTCTAGCTTTCTCTTCTGGAGTGTTGTCAATTGATGCATAATCTCTGAACTTAGCGCCACCTTTCTCAGCTAAAACTTTCGTAATAGCAGCAGTCAGTGTTGTTTTACCATGGTCTACGTGTCCAATTGTTCCAATATTAACGTGAGGTTTTGCACGTTTAAAAGCTTCTTTTGCCATATTTTTACTTTTCCTCCGAGAGAATAGAATTTTTTTTAATCTTTTGCTTTTGCCCAGAAAAGGAATTGAACCTTCGACCGCTTGCTTACCATGCAAGTGCTCTACCTCTGAGCTATCTGGGCATCCTAAAATATTCTTTAGATGCCACTTAACATACTGCTTTACAACTAATTAGCCCTTCAGGTTTCTTTTAGCTAACCCACGAGCTTGGAATATTTTTAAAAGCATATGAGTTTAAAGAGATATTCAAAATAAATCAAGCCTCAATTTAACGCTGTCTGTAAATAATTCTTGCTTTGGATAGATCGTATGGTGAAATTTCCACCATAACCACATCTCCTATTGAAACACGGATATTTCTAAGTCTCATCTTTCCACTTAAATGGGCATAGACTTCTTTACCATTTCCCAGTTCCACCCTAAAAGTCATATTAGGGAGTAGTTCGAGAACAGTGCCTTCGAGCTTGAGCGTATCTTCTTTAGCCATTAAAAATTTTGGGTTCGTTATTAAAAGCGCTCCTACGTTATTCACTAACATGTGGTTTTCTGTCAATCGCAATCTAAAAATTTTAATTTTTTATCTCCAAAAAGATTTTTAACTTTTTTTTCAAAAAAAGTTTTGCAGATTTATTTTTTTGATCTGTTTCTAGAATAAGTTTGAAGATTACTTTTTTTTATTTTAAAATAGTCCCATGAAATCACTACAAGTTAAACAAAATTCTATCATTGATTCTTTTAAAAATTTAAATAGTCCAGAACAGGTCTATGATCGTTTAATTGAACTGGGTCAAAAGGCAAAGATAGAACACTTTTCTTGGAAGAGCCCTGAATACCTTGTTATAGGCTGCCAGAGTCAACTTTATCTTTATTCTTATCTACAAGATGGTCTAGTGTTTTTTAAAGCCTTCTCTGACGCTCTAATCTCGATGGGACTTGCGCAATTACTGGTTCAAGCCTACAGCGGTGAAACGCCAGAAGATATTTTAACAACCCCCCCTACTTTTTTAGACGTATTAAAGATACCAAGCGCACTGACCCCTAATCGAGCAAACGGCCTTTATCATATTCATCTTAAAATGAAACAAGAAGCTTTAGCCCATCTCGTTAAAATGAAGTCTAATTCAAAATAAATGACGACAGAATAACAAAGCAGCTCCACAAGAAAAGTACAACCAGATCCCACTTTCTTTTAAATGCCGCCTGTCTTTGCTCTGCAATGCTGCGGCGCCTTTTATAAACGAGTAATACAGGAATCAGTCCATATAATAATGGAGCCACATATCGAACTATAATCATTTCAAATATTTTATTGAAAAAATTTGAAAAGAAAATAGCCCCTATCACAACTGGAATACAAATCAATAAAGTCAGCAGCAACTTATGCCATCCCCTTTTTGATTCTTTCAACGCTTCAGCTAAAAAATCAAATAGCCCTGCTGAGATTCCCAAAAATGCAGAGATCAAAATTAAGAAAATAAAAAAACTACTAACGCCAGTCATCAAAGATTGATTTAAAAAATTTCCTTGTGCAAGCCACATACTCCATATGACATAGATCAAAAGTGCACAAGCAGGCCCTATAATAATAGCAAGACGCAAACTTTTGATATGACCATTCAAATAGCTAGAAAGAGTTGGAATCATGGTCTGGAAGCTAAATGCAGAAAAGAAAAAGGGAATAGAAAGAAAAGCAAAAGCGCTATTTGCTACTATATTTTTGAAATGAATTTGACTAATCGTTTGGCTCATAAATACAAAGCCCAGACACAAAGCAAGCGCAATCAGTAACGCATTGATTCGACTAATCGATAGAGTTCCTAAGTAAATAAATGATCCTAAAAATAACCCCAGCAATAAACAAGTAAAATTTCGGTTGAACGCTAACGCATTTGCTGAAACATCACTAAGAAATAGCTCTGCTCCATTTGCAATAAATAATATAAGCGTAACGTAGCAAATGAGAAGATAAGACAAAATTAAAATAAATCTAGAAAATGGGTTTAAGAGTTTTTGTGATATCGCAATCATGTGTTTGCCAGAGCCCACCCAAAGATTAGCTTCTAAAAACAAAAGGCCGCTACAAACTGCAAAAAACCAACACACCAAAAGGGCAATGCTTGTTTGCATCAATCCGTAAACATTTTTTAAAAGGGATAAAGATAAAACTCCCCCACCTAAGCAAGCCCCACAAATAAGTAATATCGCTCCTAATAAATGCCCTTGATGCGGTTTGATTTGAGATCGCTGCATATTTTTTAATTGGGGTTAATTAGATCTACAAAAGCTGTTGGCACTTTTACAATCTTTCGTTTTTGATAGTCAAAAAAAGCAACTTTTGTTGTGATTTTGCCTATACATTTTTGAGTTTCTTTTTCTATGAGTTGATAAAAAAGAGTCATGGTGCAAAGAGAATACTCCATCACGGTAATAGCAACATGAAGAGTTTGCCCTAAAAAAGCCTCTTTTAAAAATTGAATGTGGGCCTCAGTCACTATCAGTCCAGCACTCGAGTCTCCGATATTCAACTCACTCCATCCATTTGATCTGAGCCAACGCACTCTGGCCTCTTGAGCAATTGCTAAAAAACGATCATTACCCAAATGCCCTCCATAGTTGATATCAGAAACTTGAATTAAGATATCTGTTTGAAAAACTTCTTTATTTAAAGCCATTTCATTTCTCATAATCAAAAATTAGATAGTAACTTATTAAAATATATTTTCCAAACTTTAGCGATGCAACTTACAATATTTCTTGCTATTTTGATTCTACTTATGGTTGCCGTAACTGACGTCTTACGATTAAAGATTGCCCCTACTCCCACTTCAAAAAAAGTAGCAGCAAAGCTTATTGAAATGATGCCCCCATTTGTTGATGGCCCTATTTATGAGCTTGGCAGTGGTTTTGGAACTTTAACTCTAAAACTAGCTAAACGTTACCCCCATACTAAAATTGTCGCATTTGAAAAAGCGATCATTCCGTTTACACTCTCCAAATTTTTATTTTGGATCTATCAAGTTCAAAATGTGGAATTGAGATTTAAAGATTTTAGAAAAGAGTCTTTTAAAGAGGGGCAGTATTTCATCTGCTATCTATACAGACAAATTATGCCTATTATTTCTGAGAAAATTGAAAGTGAAACTTCAAAAACAAGCTGGCTGATTACTCACACATTTGCAGTGCCCAGTAGAGAGACAGCTGCATTAAGTTATTCTCAAGACTTGTATCAAACACCGATTTATTTTTACAAATTTTAGCTGATTCAACCTTCGATGAGTTATTAAAAAAAAATTACTATAAATCTATTATAGAACTTATTTGAATAACCAAGAGATGACAAATAAAGTTGATTTAGCATTATTTTTGACCTATACTTTCTCTTTCATTTTAAGATTTTAACCCTCAAAAAGCATTATGACTACTACAAATATAACTCCGTTCAATAGCAGTTTTGCACTAAAAGACTACTTGTTTGCACAGTGCCCCAACATTTCTCCCGTCCCTGATTCAAGCACAACCTCCTCCTACCAAAACATAACTAACCAAGCAAATCTAATGCTTAGTTCATTGTCTTTCTGGGCAACAGACTCTAAATTTAAAAATTCAATCACTTCAACAGTTAATGCCATTACGGCTCTTAATCCATTTAATTTTTGTCAAACTGTAGATGAATGTAACGCTCACGTAGATAAGCTATTCCATCGATTAGAAAATGTGAAAACAGCTATTAGCAATAAAAATCCTAAGAGCACGAGCTACATAGACTTCACCGTTTCTCCATTTAAAAACGATGGTCCTTATTCGCATCTAAAAGTTCTTAAGACCAAACAAACATCAGAATGGTTATCTCAAGTAAATGAAGGACTGGCAGAAAACAGATTAAGTTTAATTAAAGCAGGCTGTAGCGGCAATTTTTTTGTCATGAATAGCTCTGGCGAGAAAATTGCATTGATAAAACCTCAAGATTTTACTTGGGGTGGTAAAGAGGCTTTTAAACCTTGCCCGGCGAAAACCGATGTTGAAATGAAAGACACTGTAAAAAAGGAGCTTGCTGCATCTTCACTATTTGGCGATTTTTTCAGCATTCCTAAAACATATGCTATTAATATAAATATGGGGGGTAAAACGCGAGCAGCTATTCTACAGGAATATATAGACTCTGTTGGTGATATGAATTCCTACCTTTCATCCACTTTTTATAATGCCTTATCCTTACTAGGCTATAAAGAATTAATAGATAGTACAGGAATAAACATGACAAAATTTAACCCCGGAATAGCAAGTAACATACATCAATCTGGTCTTCCCCAAATTTCACATGACCCTATTTTTCGAGCAAATATGTATTTTGTACTCGATGAACTTTTCCATAAAGACCTCGTCAATTATGAGCCTCAAAAAAAATTATACGATTCATTTAGCAAAGAAAATGTTCAAAGAACTGGTCTACTGAGATTGATATTGGGTGATTCTGATATAAACGAGGCAAACTTCTTAGTTACTAAAAAATCAAATGGTCAAAAAAATATTGAGAGTGTTGATTTTAACTTAGCTCTTCGAAATAATCCACTCGACTTTGAAGGTTTAGCGCTGTCTCCATGGTATTCTTCACACTTTACTTATGAACCATTTTCTGATGAGATTAAAACTTATTTAAAAGATTTAGATATTAAATCTCTTGCACTCAGACTCGAAGAAATCGGTTTGCCCAAAATAAATATAGCACAATTTGTTGTGAGAACTTTTTTAATCCAAAAAGCTGCTCACCTAGGCTATAATTTACATCAGCTAACAACTGTATTTTTTCGTCAAGACCTCGCTAACTATCAAAGGCTTGTTGGTCATATAATAAGAAATGCGTGGCAAGATTCGTATTCTTTTGCTCGAAATATAGACAATATTATTTCAATTTCTAGCGATTCTTTTGATGATCAATTTATACATGATTCTGTAAAGAATAAAGGCAATAGTGAGATGTCACTTGCATTTCACAATTGGAGAGTAAATACGGGCTTTTATAAAACAGAATGTCTTGCAAACATATGGAAATGTGTTAAAGACTTAATTCGACACAATTTTTATTGTTTTTGACTATATTTAAATCAAAAAATGTTTCATCAAGATTAGAAGGAGCTTTTTTTAAGCCCCTTCTTTCTCAGTTAAAATATAAATTTATCGTAGCTTCCATAAGAATGTTTCACTTTCCCTTTAGGAATGCAAAAGAGAATCATTAAAACCCCAATAACTAATTGCATCCACGGTCTTGATCCATCTACAGGAATCTGAAAGAGCCAAACAGCTGCAAGGTTCCAAATTCCAACAAGACCAATAACATAGCGAACAGAGCGGATCACTTCTGCCATGGAAATAAATGAGCAGACCACAACTAAAGCCCCCATCACATAATCAAAATTAGCGGCATTAGAATTTAAGATCATGGTTGCAGGCATAGTCATCAACCAAACCCCGCAAGCGGCTGTTACCAATAAATTCCAAGGCAAGGTCACTCCCCAACCCATAGCTGAGAATACTTTACCTGGTGATTGGAAAAGACTTGGAGTTTTTTCATCCATTGTCCCAGCCTTAGGAGTTCCGCCTGACCAAAGAACATCCCACCAGC
>CAZJSX010000098.1:0-6892 GCA_964548845.1 uncultured bacterium
AGGCATCTCTAATTTCCACTCTCCATTGGGGCCTTTTTTAAGTCCTAAAGTTGCTATTTCCTTGGTTAATATTCTTTTGTTAATTTCAAGCGAATCTTTACCAATAATGGCAAAAGCACCCTCTTTATTTTTTCCGATTAAACAATTACCCCCTTCGTTGAAGGTAAACTGAAAGCGATGATTTGTCCATTTAGAATTATTTCTTATAAAATTAATAAAAAAATGGAGTTGGATTTGTTTTTGTAATACGGCCCCCAAAACTGGAAGTTCTACCTCTTCCAGTTCTAATTGTTGATATTCTTCCGGAAATCTAGCTTGAAGTCGACGATGTGGGATTTCAGAGAAAGACTCATCAAAAGAAGACCAGTATGGGTATTGAATAAAATTCTCACCTTGATGAGTCATAACAAAGCAATAATCTTGCATCCAAGGACCAATTGAATATGGACTCACCCATTTATTGAGAGATGGATGATCTACAAACATCTCTTGATCTCCCGGGGGAACTGAAGAATGTACTTCTATACCATGCTTCATCAATAAATCTGACAAAGTAAAAAAAAGCTTTTCATGGCTAGCATCCCAACCCATAAACACAGCTTGTGCTTTTGGGAAAAGCTCCTGCACTGACTCAAAAGATTCAGATGTCACAGCTTGACCATTGTGAAGATAATGGATCAATTGATGCTGCCTTAAGGCAAACAATTGATAAATACGGGCTATAGCAAAGTCAGCTGGCATTTTCCAAAAATTTTCTGTTTCTCGACCACTACTTTCAAAAGCTTGTATTAACTCTAATCTTTTATTCTTAAGATGAATGAATATCTTCTTATAAGATCCCTCGCTAACTCCTCTTTGAGCTTCTAAAGAGTCCAAGATCGCCACTACTGCCCGCAATAGTTCACTTTTAGGATAACTAAGAGCGGCAAAGGCTAAAAGGAGCATATCGAAGTTCACACTTTTTTTCTCAAATGCCATTTTAATTAATGGTGGAGCTAGAGCATTCGCTTTTACATTAGGGATACTAAAAAGGGCTGCAAAGCAGTCTATTCCTAATGGGTGTTCTTGAAATAACTTTTCACTGATAAATCGATTCATACTATGTTTAGGATCTGCTTGACTTAGAAAAACATCTCTTATTGTTGAAGAGACAAAAGGGTCTTCAAACCGCTCTTCTAAAATTTTTTGTCCCAAAGTCCAGTTATCATTTTTTAAAATAAAACCAATAAAACTAATTGCGATCTTTTTGCTTTCCACATCTTTAGCAAGCATAGTCCGCAAATGTTTTACTAAGCTAAGATTACCCTTCAACTCTAAGAGCAAGGGCTGCATAGATAAATAAGAGTGACTGCGAATTAAAAACGGATAAACTTGAGAGTTTCCGTTAACCACTAGTTTTTTTAAAGTTGTTAAAGCCCAATCGTTCCCAATTTTTGCTAATTGCTCAAGTTGTTGCCATCCCCAGCTTTCATTTAAAAAATGATCTAAACCGTGCTGATCTATCTCTTTTTGGTGATTCATGACCTGTTCAAACGTATCTAGCTCTTCTTTTAAATCAGAGAATAAGGCTTTATATTTATCTTTCTCACTAGTAGGAGTTTCATGATAATCTCGAGTGGCAAATAACTCTTTAATATCGATACTCACTTTCTCTGAAAGTTGCTTGATATCTCGACTACTTAAATCAGATTTAACATCTATTACTGTCTTTACACATTCAAAAACATCTTGGAAAACTTCTTTGACGTAGTCAACGGTTTCTTCAGTACTTGAATTATAGTTATTCAACATTTGACTATGATAAGAAATAAACTCATGAAGTGCTTTATCGAGATCTTTATATCGGGGTGATGATGGAATACTCATAGCAAAGACTTTAGCTCATTTTAAAGTGACAGTATGAAAACGAACCATTTTAGTAAAGTAAGGATGACCTGTTTCTAGCTGTTTTTTAATAAACCAGGCAAGATTTTGCTGACACAGTGCGCCCCACCATGATTTAATAGAAAAGCCTCTGACTGCTCTTGATTTAAAAAATGAATTTCATCCACCTGAAACTGACAGTAAGTTTGAATCATCTCCCTAAAATCTTTTTGGTGATCTTCTGAACAACCCATAGCAATAATTATTTTTTTATCATCAACAGTAGTCAAAGTGATGTTATTAAAAAAATTAGTCTGATGATTTTCAGGATGAGATTGCAATACATCTTCAAAAATACCTGCAAAACGGATGACATCAAATCCTTGTTTTTGAAGATCAGCTGCTGCCAGATCTTCAAAGAATTTCATTTTTGAAGCTTTTTCATATAACAGTTTTAATCTTTGTTCAAGAAACCCCCTTTCCATTCCGCTACTTTTTGCTATTTGTGCGTTCGCCTTTTTCATTGCCTGTTCATAAGCAAGCATACTGTCATTGAGCCCTACTCTATTACCTCCGAATAAACATATCGACATATCTAAGTGATAATCAGCTTGCTCGATAAAAAAGATCTGATCTGCTTTCACACCTAAATCTCTAGCAAAAAATATCTTCAAATCCTCATCAAGAAGATCTAAATCTTGCTCCTCATAGGGCTCTTTTAACTCCCATTGATGACTTTGATTTTTTCTAAATCCTAAGCTAGCTAACTCTTTTGTCAAAAATAATCGGTTTAAATCTCTAGCATCTTTGCCAATTAGAGCAAACGGCCCTTTTTCATTCCCACCTATTAAACAGTTTCCCCCCTCATTGAAGGTAAATTGAAAACTTAACATCGTTAACTGAGGGTCAATTTGTAAAATATAGCCTAAGAGCTCTAATTGAGACTGCCACTGAGCAACACTACCCATAGAGCGAAATTCAAACTGTTTTAAATTTAAATTTTCATATTCTTTTGGAAACAAACTCTGTAATCTATTTCTTGGTATCTCTTTAAAATTTGGATGAATAATCCAATTAGGAAAGCGAAAATGAGTTTCTTTATTTGCTAAACCAACATAACAGTAATCTTGAACCCAAACATCAATTTCTTGATCAGAAGTCAAAAGAATATGTTTGTCACTTACCTCGATTTCATCTTCTTCAGCAAAAGTAACTGGAGTATAGACGGTAAATTGATGTTGATTAAGTATCGTTCTAATTTCATCAATAAAATCAGGAGATTCCATATCATATCCAAGCATGAGTGCTGAGGTTTTGGCAAAACAATCAACTATCGGAACAAAATCTACCTCATTTATTTTAAATCCATTTTCTAACCAATGGATCAAATTATATTCTCTGATTGCTAATAACTGATAGGTACAAGCTATCCGAAAATCGGCTCGCTCAGTCCATGGATTTTCAGTGTCTGTTGATATATAATTCTCGGTTAGTTCCTTTTTTTTCCAAAGCAATTGATCTAAGATTTTTTTATATAAACCCTTTTTCTCTCTTCTTTGGTCTTCTAAATTACTTAAAATATGTTCTACATTTTGCAAAAGCTCATTCTTAGGATCACTTAATGCTGCAAAAGCCAAAAGAAGCAGATCGAAGTCCACACTATTTTTCTGAACTGCCATTCTAATAAGGGGTTCTACTAAAGAAGGAGCTTTGCCTGATTCTTGGCTGAAAATAGCTGCAAAAAAATGAATCCCTAAAAACAAATTTTTCTCAAGCTGACTAATAATAAACTGATTAATCCAACGTCTTTGATTTTGCTCTCGCTCAAATATGCGCCAAAGCACTTCTTTTACTAAATGTCCCTGCTGCTCTAGAACTTTTTCTCCCCAATCCCAGTCTTGTTTCATTAAAACTAGCTCTATCAAATCATAAATTTTTTGGCTTTCATCATCATCATGATCTAAAATCTCTTGTAGTGATTCTTGAAAATCAATATCCTCTTTAAATTCCATGATGATCGGATGAATCGAATCAAAAGCTTGATAGTCTATAACTAAAAATATTGCTTTTTTATCATGATTTGCAAGAAGAGTGCGTAAAGTGCTGATGGCCCACGGATCATTTATCTTAGTAAGCTGCTCAAATTGAACCCACCCCCAGCGAGTATTTAAGCAACCTTCTAATCCTTTTCTTTCAAGACGGCTTTTGTGATGAACGACCTGTTCAAAAGAAAGCAACTCTTCTTTTAAAGATGCACATATAAATTCACATTTTTCTTGATCTAAAGATGGCGAATCCCTGTAGACATGAGAGTGAAAAATTTTGTCTATTCGATCATATGCTTTTATAGCAATTTGATGAACCGTTCTCCTATCTAATTTAGAATGAGCCTGAAATTGGTTTTTAATATCTCCAAAAAGATTCTTTACAACTTCGGTTAAGTCACTTTGAGCTTCTTGCTGCTGCTGTACTTCATCAACTAGCTTGCCATGATAATCGATATGCTTTAGTAGCGATTGATATAAACGCGCATAATCAGGTGGTGGAATGCTCATTTTAAAATACCATTAGCTTAATGACCTCACATTAGGAAAACAATTATTTATAGTAAAGAGCTATGAGTTAAGATTTTGTATGAGCTGAGCTCGAATGATAGAAAACGAGTTAGAGCTTAAATGGCAACTGTTTTGTAATGCAGTGAATTCCCCCATGCTGACTCAAAAGAGCCTCAGATGGTTCGTGATCTAAAAAGTAAAAATGATCAACTGGATGTTTACAATGAACTTCAAATATTGCTTTAAATTCATTTTGCTGCTCCAAAGAACAACTCAAAGAAATAATGACTCTTTTATTTTGAGGTGTTGTTAATGATAAATAGTTAAATAAATTGGTTCGATGATTTTCAGGATTCGATTTTGAAATATCTTCAAAGACACCTGCAAATCGAATCACTTTAAAACCCTGTTTAGTCAAATCTTTTTCAGCAGCGTCTTCAAATAATTTCATTTTTTGTAAGCGGTGGTGTAACAGTGGTAAGCGATCTTGAATCTGCTTTTTTCTTTGACCAAAGTCTTCCATTTTTGCCAATGAAGCTTCAAGCTCAACTTTACTCTTCTCATAAACCAAAAGACTATCATTGAGGGCAACTGTTTTATCATCAATGATACACATTGCCATATCTAAATGATAATCTGGTTGTTCTATAAAATGCACTCGGCTTGGATCCACGCCGAAATCTTTAGCAAAGAAATATTTCATATCTTCATCGGTCAAGTTTGGCTCTTCATATGCATAAGGATCTTTAAGTTGCCACTTTCCATCTTTATTTTTTTCAAAACCTAGTTGAGCTAATCTTTGAACTAAGTGTGTTCTATTATAAACTAAAGCATCTTTACCAATAATCACATAAGGTTTCCCTTCGCTTTGACCAACTAAACAATTTCCCCCTTCATTATGAGTCAATTGAATCCGCTGCTTCTCTAATTGTGGATCTATCCTTAAAATAGATTCAAAAAAACACAATTGATCTTGGGACACATTCACTTTCGCAATCGTACTACAATCATTTTCAAGTATTTTGATTTTCTTAGATTCAGAGGGGAAAAGATCTAGAATTCGCTGCTGTTTTAAAGAAGGTAGGTCTTCACAACCTCTCTTGTTCCAATTAGGGTATTGAAAGTAAGTTTTCTCATTTAACTGACCCACAAAACTAAAGTCTCGTATCCACAACCCTGTTGATATAGCTGTTGTTATGCGCGAAACATTGGGATAATTTGGCACTCTCAAATTTTCAAAGTTATTATCAAGAACAATCACACCAATCTGATGGGGTGCTAGTATTTGAGCTAAAGCCTCAGAAAAATACTGCCTCAGTTTTTTCAAGCCCACTATTACTGCTGCTGTTTGCGGAAAACAATTTGGGATAGGCTGAAATAAATCTTGATTTGCACCTAACCCCTCTTTTAGCAAATGTATCAGTTGATGCTCTCTTAGAGCAAATAGTTGATAAATACGCATTGTACTAAAAACAGAACGGCTATTCCATACTTTACCCACATTCTCAGAATCTTGCTTACAGCTACTACTAATTTCTCTTTTTTTGTAATCTAAAGCCTGCAGTATTTTCTGATAACACCCTTTAAACTCATTTCTTGATCGCTCTAACTCTGGCAAACGCAATTGCATCAATGGTAAGAATTCATTTTTGCTATCGCTCATAACTGCAATAGCTAAAATCAGCATATCAAAATGAAGATTCTTTTTTTCTAATGCCATATCTATTAGTTTCGTAGCTAAAGATAAGGCTTTTTGACTCGAATTTTTAAAAATGCAACCAATAAATTCGACTCCAATTGCTGTATCTGAAGAAAACTGCTCTAGGGCCCATCGGTTAATAAAATGTGAGGGATCATTTTGCTCTTTAAAAATATTCCAAAGAACTTTTGCTGCAACACTATCTTGCTTTACTCGTTCTTCTAAAATATTTTCACCCCATGGCCAACTTTCTTTTTTTAAGATAGCTTCAATAAAGGCATAAACCAATTTTTTTCCATCTTGACCCTTAGACAGCAGTAAAATGAGTTTTTTATGAATATAATCCTCATTTTTAAGCTCAAGCCCCAATGGGGCTAAAAGTGGATATTGAGAACTTCTAAAAAGAAAAATAGTGGCTTTATCGTCATGTTTAAAAATCAACTTTCGCAACGTCTGTATGGCCCAAGGGTTGCCAATTTTTGCTAATTGCTCGAATTGTTTCCATCCCCAATCTGTATTTAAATGATGTTCTAACCCTAGTTTGTCTACTTTGTCTTTATGTTGAACTATTTCCCCAAACGCTTTGAGCTCATCTTCCAAAGCTTGGAACATCAATTTATATTTTTCTTGATCTGATGAAGAAATTTGACGAAAAGCACCAGATTTAAAGATACCATCAATGCAACGCGCAGCTGTTTTAGAAATATCTTGCACTTGCCGACCGGCAAAGTCGCTTGTAACTTGAAATTCACGACCAATATCTTCAAGCACAGCA
>CAZJSX010000099.1:0-6794 GCA_964548845.1 uncultured bacterium
TGACAGCAACCACTTTTAACGTTCCGCGGATTTTATTGATGATCAAAGTAGCTAGTGCATCACCTTCGATGTCTTCAGCAATAATTAAAAGTTCTTTTCCAGTAGAGGCAATGTTTTGCAAAATAGGGAGAAGTTCTTGAATCGCTCCAATTTTTTTGTCGACAACTAAAATGTAAGGATGTTCCATCACAACTTTCATTTTGTCAGAGTCTGTGCAGAAATAGGGGCTTAAATAGCCGCGATCAAATTGCATCCCTTCAACCACATCTAAAATAGTTTCAGTTGTCTTTCCTTCTTCAATAGAGACAACTTGTGAAGAGCCCACTTTTTCTAAAGCCTTAGCAATAAAATCACCGACTTCTGGATTTGCAGAAGCAGAGGCACTGGCAATATTGTTAATCTCTTTATTGCTTTTGACAGGAATTGACTTTTTAGCAATTTCTTTGACAATAGCTTGGCATGCTTTTTCCATACCGCGCTTTAAGCTAATAGGGCTTGCACCTGCTGCTAGATGTTTTAATCCCTCTTGGCAAAGACTATTTAGTAATAAAGTTCCAGTTGTTGTGCCGTCACCTGTTTTTTCTTTGATTTTAGAGGCTACTTCTTTGGCCATTGAAACGCCCATATTTTCATATTGGCATTCTAATTTGATGTCTTTGACAATGCTGTTTCCGTCATTTGTGATATCAGGAGCGCCCCAGCTTTTTTCAATACCGACGTTGCGACCATTAGGTCCTAAAGTAAAGCAAACAGCATCAGCTAATTTGCTGATTCCTTTGAATAGCTTTTCTCTGGCCTCTTCATGAAAAATAATTTCCTTGGGACTAGAAGACATATTTTGAACTCCTTGATTCACTTTTTAAATTATACATTGCCCGCCATCATAGCGGAGTAAATAGATATTCATCAATAGATTTACTATAAAATTAGCAAATATAAGGCTCAAGTGCCATTATTTTGATGAAGAGTTTAACCTCTCATATACAAATCTAAATCGCGTGAGAAATTGTTGTATTGCAATTGAAGCAATTTCTTTTGAAAACCATTACTTGCAGAATTATGTTTGTAGCAAAATGAAGATCATCAAAAATGAGTTTTTTAATATTTCAAGATTGAGCAGTGAAAGATGAAAAGAAGGTGGCACCCAGATTCGAACTGGGGATAATGGCTTTGCAGGCCACGGCCTTACCACTTGGCTATGCCACCGTATGAGCTAAGAGGGTAAAATCTTAAGGAAAACGCTCTTTGCCGTCAATAACTGTTTGGTTATTTTCTGCTTAAATATTTTTTTAAAACTTGCCGATTTTATATTGCAGAAATTCGCTTTATCGATTAATTAAAGGGGCCCATGAACTTATACGCCTTGGTACTCATTTTTCTCTTAGGGCTGCTTTTGTTTATATTTTATTTAAAAAGCAGTCTTCGAAAAAAAATAAGCCAAAGAACCTGGATTGAACGAATCGAGACTATCGCTCGAGAAAATCACCTTCTTTGGTCTATTCACCTCCCTTATTTTCAAACGCCATCCATTGTTCAAGAGCTTTTGGCGTTAGAAAAGCAGTTTGTAGAAAGTGGGGCTACTCTTAAGATGTCCAACTATGGCGGCTGGCACTCGGAATCTGATATTCTAAAATATCCTTACGTCAAAAGATTGTTTCGCAGACTACTACCTTTAATTGAATCTTACAGTCAGATGCTAGGGCTTGATAGCAAATATCTAACTCTCACGGCCTGGGCTAATATCAATAGATCTACAGATTCTAATACCATGCACTCTCATGACGATGCTCTATTTTCAGGCTGCTATTATTTACAAAGCGATCTGAAAAGAGATTTAAACAATGGGGGAATTACTTTTTATAAAAAAGAGACTGGGGAAAATATATTGGCTACTTTTAGTCCAGAACCTGGTGATCTGATTTTATTTCCAAGTGACATGCTGCACTATGTCCACCCCTATCAAGGGGAGAGCGAGCGCATCTCGATTGCTTTTAATATTCATTTTGGAGATCGCAAACAAAGTTGGATCTTCTCTCAAGGTCAAAATGCTGAGCTTGTTCAAAAGCTAGATCCTTTCTATGAATCCATTGGCAAAAAGAATGCTCCACACTATGTCGATGATTCTATGCGCAAATCGATGCTTTTTCACACTTCGAAAATTAAAAGAAAAATTTTCAAGTAAAATACAGAATCATTTTTCCTGACATCTTATTTTTTCATTCAGTATTAAGTTTTATTTTGAATAAAAATTAACTTTAACAATCTTTGAATTTCAAGTGACAAATCAAGTTGCCCAGCTAAAGTTAAATCTTGTATACTTTTCCGAAATTAGAACTTAAGAGCACGTCCATGTTAAGCCAGGCATCTATAGAGCAAAAGCATGAATATCTGATGAGTCAGGCCTATGAAGAGAGTCTAAAAGGGCGTTTCTTAGCTCCTCCTAATCCATGGGTTGGTTGTGTCATCGTCAAGCACGGAGAAATTATTGGACGGGGTTATCACAAGGGTCCTGGAACTGATCATGCAGAGGTAATGGCTTTAAAAGAGGCTAAAACCGATGCTATTGGAGCTACTGTTTATGTGACCCTAGAGCCTTGCGCTCACTCTGAAAATAACTCTCGTTGTACAGATGCTTTAATTCAAGCGGGTGTCAAAAAAGTAGTGATTGGGGTTTTAGATACCGATTCGAGAGTGCGTGGACGGGGAATTGCAAAGCTCGAGCAGGCAGGAATTGAAGTGGAAGTGGGAACTTTAGATGAAAAGATCAAACTTTCCTTAAGACCTTATTTGCATCAAAGAGAGACAGGACTGCCGTATTGCATCTTAAAAGCAGCCATTAGTATGGATGGAAAAATTGCAGCAAGAAATGGCTCTTCGATTTGGATTACCGGCGAAGAAGCCAGGCGTGATGTTCATTACATGAGAGCCGAGTCGCAAGCTATTTTAGTAGGCACCAATACAGCAATTGAAGATCAACCCAAACTCACTGTAAGGCATGTGCGAATTGATGGTCTTAAGCCTCCTCTTCGCATTTTATTAGATTCGAAAGGAAAAGTAGAACCTAAAGGGCCATTATTTGATATCACACTAGCTCCAACAATGGTTGTGACATCTGAGCTTGCAAGTCAAGAGAGAATTAAGCAGTGGATGGATGTGGGATGTGAAGTTTTAAAAGTCCCTTTAAATGAACAAAAAGATGGACTTGATTTTAAGTATTTACTGCAAGTTTTAGGTAAGAGGGGAATTTTACAGTTGCTTGTTGAAGGGGGCTCGAAAGTTTTCTCTTCTTTAATCAAGGATCATTGTGTGAATCGATTAATTCTCTATATGGGTGGATGTTTACTTGGAGCTGAAGGAGTCTCTTTATTTTCAAAACTAAGACTTGAGAGTATGGACGATGCGATTCGAATGCATTTGAAAGATATAACCCGTCTGGGTCAGGACGTAAGACTTGACTATGTGTTTTAATGTTCACAGGAATTATTCATCATATTGGAAAAGTAATAAAAGCTCGCTATTTAGAAGACGAGTTGCTGCTAGAAATTCAGTGCGATTTATTTAAAGAAGGGCAAATAGGAGCTTCATTTGCCATTAATGGGGCATGTTTAACGCAAGTGAGATGTGTCGGGCAAATAGCGACATTTAATGTGGTTGTAGAAACTCTTCAGAAAACAAATTTAAGATTTTTAGAAAAGGGAGACGATGTGCACGTCGAAGAGTCATTGTCTTTGCTTGGAAAAGTTGAAGGTCACTTTGTTCAAGGCCATGTTGATGGGCTTGCTAAAATCATTTCCAATACACCAACAAAGTTAGTTATTGAAGTATCGCAAGAGCTTTCGCAATATTTCATTCCAAAAGGTTCTATTGCCATAGATGGCACAAGTTTAACGATTGCACAACTAGCTGACACGAGGATTGAAGTGGCGTTAATTCCTCATACTTATGAGAACACATTGTTTAAACAAAAAAATGAAGGCGATTTAGTTAACATCGAAATCGATATGTTTGCTAAAACAATTTTCAAGTATTTAGATAAGCTAGGTCTTAAAGGTGCTGGATTATGAATTTTACAAGCGTTGAAAATGCCATTCAAACCATAAAAAATGGGGGTCTTGTCATTGTTGTCGATGATGAGAATCGGGAGAATGAAGGCGATTTAATTATTGCTGCTGAAAAAGTAACAATTGAAACAATTGCTTTTATGATTCGTCATACCAGCGGCATTTTATGTGTTCCTATGCTTGCCGAGCGTTTAGACCAACTTAAAATACCGGCTATGGTCGAGCACAACACGGAAAAGTTGAGAACAGCATTTACAATTTCTGTAGATTCTTGTGACACCACAACAGGTATTTCTGCTTCGGATCGCTATAAAACAATTCAAGCCTTAATTAATCCAACCACTCGCCCAGATGACCTTTTAAGGCCAGGACATGTATTTCCTTTGATTTACAAGCCAGGTGGAGTGTTAAAGAGAGCAGGGCATACAGAAGCTGGAATTGATTTAGCTCATTTAGCTCATTTATACCCAGCTGTGGTCTTAGCTGAGATTGTCAACGATGATGGAAGTGTTGCTAAGTTGAAAGATATCGACAAATTTTCAAAAGAGCATAATCTTCCTGTTGTTGCAATTGCAGATTTAGTGCGCTATCGCTCGCGTACAGAAAAATTAGTTAGCTGTGATACGCAAGTGAAAATGCCAACAGAGCATGGAGTTTTCACAGCCCATTGTTATCTTTCACATATTGATGAAATTGAGCATATTGCTCTTGTGATGGGAGATATTAAGAACAAAAAAGATGTTTTGGTACGAGTTCACTCAGAGTGTTTGACAGGGGATATTTTAGGATCAAAGCGTTGTGATTGCGGTCCGCAACTACAGCTATCTTTGAAAAAAATTGCAGAAGAGGGAAGTGGCGTATTAGTTTATTTACGCGGACAAGAGGGAAGAGGCATTGGACTAAAACATAAGTTGCGCGCTTATAGCTTGCAAGATAATGGGTTTGATACTGTTGAAGCCAACACTCGTTTAGGTTTACCTATTGACTCTAGAGAATATGGAATAGGGGCGCAAATTTTAGTTGATTTAGGTGTGACAACCATGAGGTTGATGACCAATAATCCGGCTAAATATAGTGGGTTGTCTGGCTATGGCTTAACAATCACAGAAAGACTTCCTTTAATATCAGAACCAACAGTCGAAAATATTGACTATCTAAGAGTCAAAAAAAATAAAATGGGACATATATTGTCGTTATGAAAAAAATTGCGATTGTCGTTGCTAAATTTAATCCTGAAATTACCGAAAATTTGCTCAAAGGGGCACTAGATGCTGCTGCAGAAAGTAATATCGCCAAAGAGCAAATCGAAATCTTTTGGGTGCCAGGTGCTTTTGAGGTTTCGCTTATTGCAAAAAAACTTGCCAAAACAAATCTCTATGCGGCAGTTGTTTGCTTGGCAGCTGTGATAAAAAAAGAGACCATGCATTTTGAGTATGTCTGTACAGCAGTGACGCAAGGAATTACTCAAGTGACTTTAGAGACAGAAATCCCGATTCTTTTTGGAATACTGACCTGTCTTTATGATCAAGCTGTTGTAAGAAGCCAGGGGAAAGCGAATATAGGTTATCATTATATGCATTCGGCTCTCGAAATGATTAAGCTATGTGATCAAATTGATAATCTTGTCAAAAGCGATTGCCAATAATTACAGGATTTGATTAAGTGACAGCTAAAGTCCTTAAGTATTTTGTAACTTAGGTAAACCTTAGTATGTCTAAATACAGACCCTTAAAAGAAAATTTCCTTCGCGAGTATTTCGCTAATTTATTAGATCCTATTTTCAATTTTTCTGGTTTGAACCAGCAAAAAGAGTTGCCAAAAGAACAAATCAGTGCAATTACCTCTGATTCGACATCCTATTTCAACAGGTTTGTTAATGAAAATAAATACCGTCATATTTATCGGCAATTAGAGTCTCTTTTATTACTCGGTCATCAAGAGTTAAAAGAGCAGAAAAAAATGGGTAAAATTTCAATAGATGTACATCCTTTACAAGAGCAAGAATGGTTCATTAAATTTTTAAGACCCCGTATTTTGTCCTTTGCAGCCTCTGATATTTGGATGGTGATCTTAAATTATGAAGAGCGAGAAAAATATTGCAGATATTTAAGCCCACATCACGGCATAGATCAATTTGAAATTTTTCTGCAAAATTATTTTTTCTCAGCGCTGTCAGCTGAAGTGTTAAAAGAAATTTTCTTTCTAGCTCTTCAAGGACTTGAAGATGATAAGCAAATGCAGTTGCAAAAGTTGGTGAGTTGTTTAAATAACCGCCAAGTCTGCGTTTTAATCAAAATCCTCAAAGAAAGGGCCATTGATCTTGAGCATTGGAAAATGTACTGCCTGCAGCTCATTGTCTATATGAGAAATAGCCAAATTAAAGAGGCGCTATTTCTTTTCCCTGAAGAGATAGAAAATGAAGCTTTAAAAAAGCTCTATCCATTCGAAGTTATTGAAATCTTAGATAAAATAGAAGATCCATTCGTTAAAGATAAAATTCGAGAAAAAATTCTTCAAAATGGACGCAAGTGGTGGGGAAATTTTTCCCAAGACGAAATTAAACAAACTTTTATTCTATTGCGAGCGATATAAACTATGTGGTTTTACCAAGCAGTTAGTCATCTTATTAAATTACCTCCAGCATTGGTCGACCAGATACAATATTTTTGTATTGATAGTCGCAAAGCAGTTCACAAATCTCTTTTTTTTGCTCTAAAAGGGCAAAAAGTAGAT
>CAZJSX010000100.1:0-6793 GCA_964548845.1 uncultured bacterium
GTCTGGTTGTTGCTAACGGCATTGACCATAGAAGCTCCTAAAAAGATCTAATTTAATTGTTTTTTAAGCTTTAATTATAGTTAATTAAACTCTTATTAACAATAGTTAACTAATATTACATAACTACTTATTAAGTTGCTTGGCGAAAAATATTCAATAAAATTTTTAACTAATAATAAAATATTTAATTTACTTTTAATTAAAATAGTTTTTACTAATTGTATTTATTTTATTTAATAAATAGAGTTGTAATAATTTTTTATTAAAAAATAAAAATTGCTGCATGCGATAGTGAATTGAATAACTTGAGAGGCTAGTGTTGGCTTTTTCAGTAAGGACGCAACAGGTGTTGTTTTTAGGAGCTTCTTTAACTGCTGGTTATTGGAGTATAAGGCGTTGTTATAGCTGCATCAACAACATTTCCTCTTCTATTTTTGGGCCGATTTCTCTATCAAATCGAATCGAAAAGTTTTCAATAGATTTTTTCTCACAAGAAGGTTCTGTAAAAGAGTTCATTTTTGGGTCTGATCATCAAAAGACAAGGGTCTTCAATTTTAAGAGGGGAGTCAAACATGCTTTAGAAGCTGTTTGTCTAGGTTTTTTGTCTTATTTATTCATAACTATATTCAATACGCCTGAATCAAAAGATTCTGTTATCAGGCCTACTGAGAATTCAGAGGATTTTAAAAACAAAGCAGAGGAGCTTTTGAAAGAAACCTTACCCCTGATAGATAAATGGGGGGATAACATCTGTTACAATGAAGCCGTTCAATGGGCAGCTTTACCTCTTTTAACGCCTTGTCTGGATCCATCTTCTTCGAATCCTAGCCAACTTCAACATGAAAGAGCGGCCCTCTTAGACAAAAAAGCAACAGATCCAACAAGAAATTGCTCTAATCTTATGATCCTCATAGGGGGGATCTCATTTTATAAAGTAGATTTGTTTCAGCAGCAATTAAAAGAAATTGAAGTTGAATATAAGAGACTCTTAGATCTTTTTGATAATGAAATTGAGATAGCTCGAAACAATTTCGAAATATTTTTAAGTCGCAAATATTTGGGAGATTGGAAACAACTAGGTTTAGGGCGAATACTTTCAATAAATCACAAAGTGCTTTGCAACATAGCGTTCTATCCAGTTTTTGAAGGATTAGAAGAAAATTGCAGTACTTACCAAGGATCTATAGTTAATTTAGAGAATAAACTTCTCGAATTGAAAAGAGCCATTGGATTTACAGATGGGATTGTTATTAACTGTAATCCTAATCTAGAGCTGTCCAAAGAAGTTTTAGGCAACTTTTCTTTGCCAGAAAGCTTTCATTCGCTTATTCAAGAAAACAAATTTCAAGAAGTAGCAGATTTTTTCATTTCTCATGGAGGTGTAAAACCTATTGAAGAAATGAAATTTAACTTTAGCTCCATTCCTATTCGTGAATGTCACCATAAGCAGCAAGAGCCCATGGAAGATTTTGCTACTAAAGAGGAAATATTTCATCAGAGATCTTTTAGATCTACTGCTCGAGCATTGAACGCAAAAGCCAGGTTTCTTTTTGCACAAGATCGTTTCAAAAACAGCAATCAAACTTTAAATCAGTATCTAATGAAAATTAAAGGGGTGGTTGTGTCATGATTAATTTAGATATTCAATATCTTCCATTATATTTAGCGGAATTAGCAGCAGTGACCACTACTATAAAATATGGTGTCGAAAGTATTGCTAATTTTTCTAAAACATTTTTTGGTGCTAGGAAAGTCGATCAACTTCAGAAGAAAGAGCACACTCCTTATTTCAAACAAGGAATCAAAGCTTCTCTAATGTCTATCTTATCTGCTGCGATTTTATATCTTCTTATAGATTGGGATCGCAAACAAACTCCTGAAAAAACAGACACTTTGGTTAAAAGCGATTTTGAGGCTTGTAAAAGAGAGTTGGAGGCATTTTTAAGATCAGCGGCTTATTTAGATGTTTTAAGTTTCCCCAAATTAGATCGATTTTGTGCGGATTATATGATGAGCCTGGAAGCATATGCGAGGTTTTTAGAGCGAGAAAATGTTAGCGATACGGAGCTTTCTGGTTGGGTTACTCAAATTAAACCCTACTTCACTTTTACAAAATGGGTTGATCAAACATTATCAGACCTAAAGAGGGATTATCAAACATCCTTAGCTGTTTCAGAGCAAAAGTTTAAAGCCATTCAAGAGCAGTTAAAAGAGAAAATATCGATAGGTATGACTCTTGATTGGGCTTTTCTTTGTGAATATGGATTTGAAAATTGGAATGACCATTGCGGAGATTTTTTAAAAATGAAAGCTGATTTAAAAAAATTGCAAGAGAAAAAGATCGAATTAGATTCGTTAACTGAAAAAGTAAACCAATATTATCAGGTTAACAAATGTGGGGGAGTGCTTGATCTCACTCCCAATGAAGCAAAGGTATTAGAAGTGGATTTCAAACAATATATTTGTTCGAAATTGCCATTTAATCAGACCAGTCTTTGCTAGAGTAAAAAAATGAATTTTTAACAGTTTAAAAGGAGATAACTTATGTCTACAGGATTTGTTAGTGTAGGAGATTATGCATGTGCTGCACTTCCTATTGGAGCTACAATAGCGAGAGAAGCGGGCCCATTTTTTGGACCAGCTGTGCATATTACGTCTATTGTTGCTTCTTTTGGTCTTAAAGGTGTAGAAAAAATGTTTTGTGTGAAATGTCCCAATTGTGATTGGCGTGCACTTTCTCCAGGGGAGTGGAACTATGAATATTGGAAAGGTGGAATATCTCTTGTTAAAGAATATGCACAAAAAGAATTTAAGAATGCCATTGGCGGCAAATTAAAAGCGGTGTATCACATTGGAGAATTAGGGCTTGGGCTTGTAGAGACTGCGGTGCGATATGAAGATAAAAAACAGTGCTGTAAAGTTGAGCCTAAATTTCCGAATGGGGCTACCATTCAAAATAACTCTTCTGAGCCTCAATTGAAGAAGATGAAGAAAATTGGTGCAGATTGTGTCTATTATGGAAACCAAGTTGAACAACAAGCCGAAAACAACAAAAGAGGACAATTTATTGCGGGAGAAGATAAGTCTGACAAGTTGATAACAGCTCAAAAAGCTTAAATTACTCTTAATAGGCAATGATAGGCAGGATTGGCAGCTTTTAAAAGATTTTCATAGAGATCTAAAGAAATTTTAGCTAATCCTGTTTCATAACGTGCATATGATGTGTGAGATTTTGCACCTAATCTTTTAGATGCTTCTCTTACGGTGGAATTACTTTTCTCTCTTTGTCTTCTAAGAGAAAGTGACAAAAGAAGATTTTTATTATTAGAAGTAACACCAATAATATTGTTTTCATAATTGTTAATCAGTACTTCAAACTTTTTACTCGTTTTAGGTTTAAAGTAAAAATCTACAAATTCTAAAATTAAGCTGTGCATCATTATCAGAGCTTCATCTTTTGTTTCCCCTTGAGTCATAAGATCTAAGGAGGGAACTTCAATTAGCCAATGCTCTTGATTTTTCCATAATTTTCCTTCTAGTTCCATGACTATTAATCTCCTGGATTATTTTGCGCTTTTTTTATAATTTTTTTCGCTAAAAGTTCGTTCACTTCTGGATGTCTAGGGACCGACTCATTAATTTGGCCATTCGTCCAAATGTCATGACTTGCTCCATGTCTAGCTAGTTTCCAGCCGAATTGAGTTAATTTCTTTTCTATGTCTCGTTTTTTCAAAACATTTACTCTTTTTCTTTAATTGTACACAAAAAAGAGTACAAAGTCAACGTGTTTGATTTGTTATTAAATACCTTAAAATTAGATGTTTGCAACATAACGTTTTTTATCAGACGTTCGTGGTTCAAGAAATTTAAAGTTTAAATGCAAGGATGTAGGCTTTATTAAGCCTACAGGCAAAAATCTTATAGATAATGAATCGATACGCTTGTTTTGGTCAGTATGGCAGAGAAGGCGAGAGGTTTAAGAGTGATTTTCGAGAAGTCGGTAGAATTTTAAATACCTTTTTTATTCAAAATTTGTACTCTTTGAAATATTGCTTCTTTTTTAGCTAGGATCTCTGCATAAAATGTTTTAAATTTTTCGGATTGCCTATCCCCTCCATTTGGAAGGTTTATTTCGAAATAATCAATTAACTCTTTGCAAACTAACTTTTTGTTTTTAAGAAAAGGAAATATTTTTTTTAATAAGAATGAAAGTGCACGTGAAGATAACCTCCAAGTCAGTTGATTTCTATGAGGAGATTTATAATGGCTACGATCTATAAAATGAACCTGTCCACCAAACCTCGAAAGAATCCACTTAAATACGGGCAATTTACTGTTATTGCACTGTAACTGTGGTTTGTATAAATAATTTGGTCTTCTAGCTTCTTTGTATTTTTGAATGTTTAAACAACATTCAGCGTCAATAAAACCCGCTAAATAGGCGATATCTTCAATAGAGGGAAGTATAGTGTTTTTAAGAGATTCAACTTCTTTTTTACAATCTTCTTTGATTAGGTTAGATGAAAATTTCAGAATTTTCATTTCAGCTATAAAATCAGATTTAAGATTTTTTGATTTTTCAGTGACAAATTTATAAAACAAATTTGCTTCATCTTTTTTCTCTACAAGAAAAGGTCTAATTTGATTAATTTTTTCTAGATGTTGTGTTGTTAAAACGAAATGAAATTGTAATTTATGGGTATCACACACTATTGTTTGCTTTCTTATTGCTCCTTCAAAAGTTTTTTGAAACCACAAAATAGTATCTTCATTTGTAGAAGAAATAATAAGTTGCCCTCTAAATTTTAAATGATTTTTTACTGGCTGTTTCCTTATGTGAAAACAGCCATCTCCATCAATGTAACCCGCTGCATATGCTAAATCTAGTTTATCAAACATACGAACTCTGAGTTTTAAAATTAGTTTGAATTGATTTTAGTGATTTTTTTTGAGGTCGGTTTTTGATGCGATTGCAGATACCGATAAAGCGTTGTCTTTCCTATTCCCAGAATGGTGCAAATCTCTCCTATTGCCAGTCTCTTCTGTTCATAGAGCTCTAAGGCGTGTTTTTTCTGTTCTACTCCTAGCTTAAGTGGCCTTCCACCTAATCTTCCGCGAGATCTGGCGGCGCTAAGCCCAGACATGGTTCTTTCTCTAATAAGGTTTCTTTCAAATTGAGCCAAGGATCCAAAGATATGGAAAATCAACTCCCCTGTTGGGGTTGATGTATCTATATTTTCAGTGAGACTTTGAAATTGGACTCCAGCCGACTTCAGCTCTTGTACCCATTCAATAAGGTTTTTAAGCGATCTTCCCAAACGATCAAGTCTCCACACCACTAGCATGTCGCCTGATCGCAATAGCTCTTCCTTCAGTTTCTTTAAACCTGGTCTTTCTGATGCGGAGCCGCTAATTTTGTCAGTAATGATTTTTTCACAACCCGCTGCCTTCAAAGCATCAACTTGCAGATCCATGTTTTGTTCAATTGTTGAAACACGGGCATAACCAATTTTCATAAGACCTCAAAAGTTCCATAAGCCAAAGATGTTGTTTATTTCGAATCTTTGATTTAAGTGATAAGAAATGAAACTTTATACCACGAGATAGAATTGTGGCTCAATTTATATTTTTAGAGAGTTCCGAAAACGGTCGTTTATTGGAACATTTTATCACTTTAATATCAAAAAAATTAATTAACACTGAAAAGAGGGTCTCTTTATCAAATCTTAATTTTACTAGATACGATTTAGTTATTTATGGTATATTCTCCATTAATTTATAACAGTTTAAGGAATATTCATGTCAATATCATCTATTTCTAATTTGCAGAAATCTTATTATATCTCTGCAGATATGACGAAAGAACAAATCAATGATCGTTTAGAAGAAGCCATGATCAATTTAGATTTCGATCAGATGATTGAGCTTTTAAATCAGGGAGCAAATCCTCATATAACGACTGTGCTGACATCATCACTAGCAGAGAAAATTTTTAACTATACTCTTGAAAAAGTCTACTTTAGAGAACGTGAAGTTAGAGATTTATTAGAAAAAGATGAAGAAGAGTGTTCAGCTGATGAACTGGAAATAATAAAAGCGCTACAAAGTGATATAGCGTCAGTTTCAGATGAGCAATTGAAAGACTACCTTCGATCTACACCTCGCTTTGCACATTGTGGGCCAATTACTTTAGTACAAATTGCATTTTCTTGCCTGCATGTTGCTTTAATTCAAAAATTAGATGAGCTAGATTTATTGCCTATTGGCACTGATCTGCCAGAAGAAACAGGAAAGTTGTTCTTCTCTAAGAGCGGATTTGAAGTTATTAAAATGTTATTATCGCAAGGTTACTCTTTAAGCGAACTTCTTTTTGGTGAAGAAGGGACGAGTATCCAAGAGATTTATAAAAATTTTAATTTTTTTGCTTTCTATGGGTATTTGAAATGCTCAATGATGGACTTCTATTTATTTTTCTCAGAAATAGATTTGGATTTAGAAGATTATTTTGAAGATGAACAACGTTTGAAAACTCATTTAAATTTTTTCTATCACAATGCAAATGAAGAAAAGACTTTCGAATATATTGATTTTTTCTTGAATTATAGCGGTCGCTATTTTGAAAGTCATAAAGAAGATTCATTATATCTTTCCTTCGATAAAGACGATGAGTTTGTAGAAAATCAATTTCAAGTGATACAAAAGCTGATTGCAAAAAAAATCTCTTTGAGTAAGATTTTTCGACCAATAGAGCCTGCATATACTGAATATTTAGATGATTTAAAGTTAGTTGCCC
>CAZJSX010000101.1:0-6786 GCA_964548845.1 uncultured bacterium
AGCATAAACTGAAACATCGGGAAAAGGGCGGCAATGATCCAAACGACCCATGGCTGCGCTTTTGAGGGACTTGTCATAATGGTATTTAGCTTGTGGTTTCCCATATTTAATAGCTTGTCTAAAGTTTTTTGGCCAGTTGAATGGAGGTTAAAATCATATAATCGAATTAAGTTATAGATATATAGTTGTTTATGACATGGAATCATTTTATTTGGCTAAAAAATATGTTTCGATTACATCGAAGAGTGGGAGGCCAAAATATGACTGATAAGATACGTACCTTTTACATCCTATTTTATATCATTGTTATTTCTGCGATATTCATTGCAACTCTAGTGCCAGGTAAGCCGTTATATTCTCAAGGCAATGTGGTTGAAACTTTTGAAGCGGGGCCAGTTAAGGCTAATGAGAAAAAAGTAGCAAAAGTGCAAACACATTTTCAATGGAGCTCGCCAAATGTCTGTCCATGCCATGGAAAAAGTGAGACAGGTCCTTGCGTGAGATCGTTCTTGAATAAAGATAATCCATCAACTAGCACCAAGTTTGTTAATAATTACAACGAAATGGTTTATGTCAACGATCAGTATCAAGGATCAGGAACTGTGCCAGGGGCCATTCGGTTGTCTTCGGTGCGGTTGATCGTTGTTCCATTTTGTAAACAATGCCAAGAAGAAAAAGCAAAAAAATAGATGGATAGGGCGGGCTAAATAAACCTGCTCTTGATTAATTTATGACTTGCATCCTCTTTTTTTTAAGTTTGCTCTTTTCTAATCATTCGATATAATTAAATAATAAATTAGATTTCATCAAATAGAAAAAGGAAAAGATATGACTTATAAAAACCGCAACTCTTATATTGCACTTGGCGTCATTTCTGGTTTGGCCATATTAATTGCAACGTTATCTTCTGGCAAAACTTCACATACTCAAGGTGATGCTGTTGAAACTCTTGAAGCCAGCTCTATTCAGGTTAATGATAAAAAAGAGACATTTGCTTCAGATGATTTGCAAACAGAGGTTGTAGATATTACTCCACAACCGAGCAAAAATGATACCGATCCCTCTTTGACATTGTTTTTGGATAAAAACAAGCAGACAAGTAGCGACAAAATGATCGAAAACTATAACGAGTTGATCAGTGCTAGTGAACAACATCAAGGATCAGGGATAGTGCCTGAATCCATTCGATCATCCTCGGTTCAAGTGTTAACAATTCCATTTGGCGACTCTAATCCAGAAGAAAAAGATAAAAAATAAAGTGATAAAAGCGATTTAAAAAATCGCTTGATGAGCTATAATTTTTTAAATGTTAGAAAGATATTTTTTAGCTTGCTCTTTTTTTGCCATTTTCAATATCTGTCCTTTAAAAGGGGCAGATGTCGTGTCTGATTTGCAAACTATTTTGTCACAACCATCGCATGGGCAATCCACATTAAGTTGTGAATTGCTTGAAGATGATGTTTATTATCAAAAGTTATTGCCACAGTCACTGGGTTCTGAATTTAAGCCATGCGGAAGTTATAAAACAGCCTACTTTGTCCTTCCTAATCACTTTCATCCTTTCTTATCCGATGCACTTGTCAACTCGCTTTGGGATCTTTGCACGGGATCTTTATCGCAACTTAAAGTGGGGCAGTATGAAACGATGGCCCCAAATCTAGCCAACTCCATTCTTGAGGTGCAGCATGAAGGTGGAGTTAGTTATGAGGTGACGCTTAAAGACAATTTGTTTTGGCAACCTATACAAAGCGATGATCAATCCAAAATGAAGTTGGGATCCAAGTATCTAAAGCCAGCATTAGTGACAGCTTACGACTTTAAACTTTATGTTCAAGCTTTCAAAAATCTCGATATCCATATGCCAAGAGCAGTGAGTCTTCGCAAGCAATATCAATATTTAAAAGAGATTGAAGTTATTGACGATCGCCATTTTATTGTTCACTGGGCAGTAGATGGAGATGATTTTTACCTGACAAGATTTTTAACAGGGCAATTAAAGCCATTACCCTTGTATGTTTATGAAAGTGACCCAGCTGGGAAAACAATCTTCCCCAATATCTTTGACGCCCAAGTAGCTTCTTTATTTGCCAGACACTTTTGCGATCATTGGTCAAAGGGATATGTATTTTCATGTGGTCCTTGGATTTTTCAAAAAGATAAAGAGCATCACATCACCTTAACTCGCAATCCTAATTTTCCAAGCCCTTATGCCGCTCTTTTTGAAAAAATGGAATGGATCTACAAAGCATCGCCGACTCATGCCTGGCAAACTTTTAAAAATGATGAGCTGACAAGTTGCTTGATCACCCCCATGCAGCTAGAAGATTATCACCAGTTTTTAAAAAGTAAGCCCTATTTAAAACAAAAAGCGCTAGGTCATGAAATTCAAAAAATAGAGTATTTCTCAAAACTTTATTATTTTATTGGCTGGAATCAAAAGCATCCTATTTTTAAAAGTGAGAAAGTTAGAAATGCTCTAACGATGGCCATTAACCGCAAAGAGCTCATCGATCATTTTTTAAAAGGGGCAGCTAAAGAGCTCACAGGCCCTTTTATGCCAGACTCTAAAGCTTATGATTCCACTTTAGCTCCAATTGCCTATAACCCCAAACTTGCTCTCCAACTTTTACAGCAAGAGGGCTGGAACTTATCTAATAAGGGTTATTTAGAAAAAGAAGAAGGGGGTAAAAGTTATGCTTTGCGTTTTCACCTTTCCTATTTTTTAAATAATGAGCTAGCTCGAGCTATTTGTGAGTATATCGCAACGAGCTTAAAAGAGATTAAAGTCGAATGCATTCCCCAAGGGCTCAACTATGTCGAGTTTATGGATCGCTATGGGAATAAAAATTTTGATGCCCTATATATGGGATGGGCTCTTGCCCCTCCTCCAGAAAATCCAACGCTCACTTGGCACTCGACGCAAGCCGATGTTCCAGGTTCACTAAACATTGTTGGTTTTGCTGATGCAAAAATTGACCAATACTTAGATCAGCTTCAACGTACTTTTGATCCGATCGAGAGGCAAGAGCTTTGCCATCATTTGCATCAGAGGATTTATCAGCTGCAGCCCTATACTTTTTTGTATGTTCCAGAGCAAATTTTTTGCTATCGAAGCCCTTTAAAAAATGTATTCATTCCAAACAAAACCTTAGCTGAAGCCACAATTGAAGAGCCTTGTCCTAGAGTTTTTTATTTTCAAAATGAGTAATCATTTAAAAAATATAAGAGATAAAAGCACATTATATAACTAAAATTTAGAATTTTAACCTGAAAGAGTCGTAACTTTAGGGCTATATTCCAAGGGGCGAGATATAGAAATTAGACGAGAAGCATCTGTTACTACTGCGGGGAAAAGACTGCGTTCAAGATGTTCAATACGTATTCGAGCTTTATCAGAAGAAGCGTGAATTAACTCGTTGCTATGATAGCAATTAGGTGGAGCGATTGTCGTAATACGCTTCTTAGGAAAGCGTTGTAGAGTTGTTCGTATAGCTGGAGCAAGATCGGAGTCATTAGTAATGACAAGCGCTCGATCAAAAAGATCCTGGTAGGCTAAATCTAATAAAAATAAAGCAATATTAACATCTGTTTCTTTTTCCTCATGACCAACCCATTTGTGCTTACAAGCAGGGCATTTTCTATCTTTTACTTTGAAATGACCAAGAATGGGTTTAACTGCAGTTAACTCTAGTGCTCTAATGTAAGCTTTTTGACATTTTTGAGAGGGTTCAATTGTATGATTAGCATAAGTTGAAAAGTAGAATATGTCTATGAGTTGTTCAAAGTTGGAATTGATGAAGCATTTTGTAAGAGTTTTTAGGTCCACCCATTCTAGCTCTGGGCGTTTAAGTCTAGTAATAGCGTGATATAGATTTAGACCATCAACAAAAACGATTACTCTTTGAAAATTCATACTTATATTAGGCTATAAAAAAACAAACCACGGGTTTATGGCCCGTGGCTTTCGCAAGGAAATTAATTCCATGCGGGATGATATAGATATCATATTAATGATATCTATTTTTTGCATATAGAAAAAGTTCAAAACATGCAAGTAATTTATTTGTACAGTAAAATACTTTTCTTCGTTAACTTTCAAAATGAATCAGCACATAAATCGGCCTATTTTAGGTGGAAAAAATCAATAACCCTCGCCTTTTTTATACTTTTGACTTATTTTTGATCGAAAATATCAAGGTTGAGTTTAGTGTCCCGTTTCTTTCTAAGGCGTCTCTATTTTATTCCAGTTACATTGATCTTGATGCTTGTGATCCATTTTTTTTTAATCAATAGTCTCAAAGAATTAGATCAAGATTATGATCAGATTCATTTTGAAAATTATCTTTCTGGTGTGAGTAAGGTTGATGCTTCTCATAATGCGTTTTATCACGAGTATGGTTTGAACCTTCCTATTTTCATTAACTTCAAGCCCATAGAAATGCAAGAGAGTGATTCAGTCAATGTGATGGACCACTTTAAAGCTTGTTTGTGTCAGACTCGCTTTTATTGTTATCTAAAAAAAATAGTCCGTTTAGATTTCGGTCATTTGCGCTATCAGAGTGATCAGCAAGTAGCCCCTTATGCGATCAAACATCTCGGATTTTCCTGCTTGTTACTTGTCCCTATTATGTTTTTAACTTTTATAACAGCGCAGCTTCTAGGCCTTTTAATGGCACTTAAAGAAGGAGGTGTCTTAGACAAAGTATTAACCGCATTTTTTACTGCACTCTATGCGATTCCTGTTTATATTATGTCGCCGCTATTAATTGAAAAAATAGGATTGCCATTTCATTTGCCACTTGGCGGTGTGCAAAAGCAAATGAGCGTCCCATTATTTTTATCGCAGCTTATCCTTCCATATCTTGCTATTAGTTATGGGGCGCTGGCCATCTACACGCGCATGAGTCGATCCCTATTTATCAATTTGATCAGCCAAGATCATCTTTTAGTTGCTAAAGCCAAAGGGCTCTCTTTTTATAGGATTATTTTTGTTCACACTCTGCGCCAGTCTTTGGTTACAACAGTTCCACTTTTTTTAGGGTCATTTCATTTTTTTATCAGCAGCCAAATTATTATTGAAAACCTATTTGAAATTAACGGTTTTGGTCGGATGTTTTATCAAGCGATTCTCAGTCAAGATTATCCTCTTTTAATTTTCTCTGTCCTTATCCTCTCTGTATTGACGCAACTGACTCAGCTTGCTGCCGATTACATGCATTACCAGTTTGACCCCAGGATTAAATATAATGACGATCAAAGAATTTTTGTTTGAGATTCGGCAAAATAAAGTCGCGCGTGTCTTAATTTTCTTTTGGGTAATCTTATTTTTTGTAGCACTATTTGCACCATTATTGTCCTCTTCTAAGTCATTGATGGTTGTTTATAAAGATCAGGTTACTTTCCCCTTATTTCGAGTGCTTTTTACCGATTATTTTTCTTCCAAGCTCGACATCTTTTTTAATATAGCCATGTGCTTGTTTCCTGTTTGTCTTATTTTTTCAAAGTTGTTTACCAAACAAAAGTTTTGGATTCAGGTCATTTTTATCACCCTATTATTTTTCATTTTTAGCTTAAGCTATACCTCTATTTTTAAAAGTAGTGAGATTGAAACAAAAGACTCTAAAGTGCTCTTTGAAATCAAACCTCTTTGTGTTTCGAAACATTGGGAAGAAAATGCTCTGGATTTGGATCAGAGCGCCTTTTTGCATAAGGTGAGATTTAATGGAAAAAGTTTGTGGGCTAATCTATTTTTTGGGATTCGCTACTCTTTTACAGTTGCTGTTTGTGCCACGCTTCTCTCTTTTTTTATCGGCATCGCCATTGGCTCGATAGCTGGATTTTTTGGTAAAAAAATAGATCTGATACTAGGCAGGCTGATTGAAATTTGGGAATCACTGCCAATTTTATTTGTACTTCTTTTGATTGCATCCATTACAAAAAAACCAAGTATGATGGTTGTTATTTTTTCACTTGGATTTTTAAGTTGGGGATCGCTTGCTAGACTTGTTCGATTAGAAATACTCAAGCAAAGATCATTAAGCTATGTTTACGTTTTAAAAGGTTTTAGTTACAAATCTGCCCACATTCTATGCAGGCATATGATTCCAGCACTTATTCCAACGCTTCTTGCAATCCTACCATTTACGTTGATGAGTGCTATATTATACGAGGCCGCATTGGCATTTTTGGGTTTGGGAGACTTGCATAGCCCATCCATTGGATTGTTGATCGATGAGGCGAGGAGAAGTTATCCTATGGATCCTACCCTTTTTTGGCCGCCAGCATTGTTGTTGATGTTGATGTTGACCACCTTAGCTTGGCTTGGTGATCAAGCTAAAAAGGTTCTAGAGAGAAAAAATGTGGCTATAGGAAAATAGCTCTTAAGGCGTAAAAAGCGCCAATAGTAAAGAGAGCTCCGGCTGGAATTGTAATAATCCATGCAGCAACGATATCTTTAATGACGAATAAGTTTAACGCTCCAATACCTCTGGCAAGTCCAACTCCTAAGATGGCTCCAACTAATGTGTGAGTAGTTGAAATGGGCAATCCTAACTTAGAGGCAACTAAGATAATGACAGCAGCACTAATCTCTGCTGCAAATCCACGAGTGGGCGTTAGATCTGTAATTTTTCTACCAACAGTTTCAATGACTCTCCAGCCCCAAGTCATAAGTCCAACGATAATTCCAGCACCACCTAAGGCAAGTAGCCATAATGGAACTGTTGTTGTAGTAGGAATGGCGTGATATTTTAAAATATTTAAAATAGCTGCAAGTGGACCAATGGC
>CAZJSX010000102.1:0-2960 GCA_964548845.1 uncultured bacterium
TGAAAGGTCTCAGCATCATTTTCATTCAAAGGTCTAAATTTCATCGGTCTGAGCTCACAGTAAATTTCAGAGAGTCAAATTAAATTAGAAAATAAAAAAACCTAGAAAAAAAGTCCATCTCCACTCAAAAATGTAAAAGACTGATTGTCATTTCAGTACACCGCAAAACATGCTAACAAAAACAGATCCTTTTTGTTCTCGACGACATAAAACCCAGTCCTTCAAGTCTGGGATTTAAAATGTGCGCAGGCTCATTAAAGATAAAATTGAGCAAATTTTTTAATACCTGACTCAGATTATGCAAAAAGTGACAATTTTGTCACTTTTTGCATGTAAAAAGTGACAAAATTGTCATTTTTTGCTAGAATAAAGCTTAAACCCTACAATTAGGTTATTGTATGAAGCGTAAAATGATGAGTAAACTCTTATCCTGGAAAAAGGAGCCACAAAGAAAGCCTCTCCTTCTTAAAGGAGTGAGACAGGTTGGAAAAACCCACCTTCTCAAAGAGTTTGGCAGCCTCCATTTTCCTGAGTATCACTATTTTAATTTTGAAAAAGAGCCAGGACTATTCAAACTATTTGAGCAAGATCTCGATCCCAAAAGAATTCTTAATGAGTTGAGTTTCTTTCGAAATCGACCCATTCATACTGGAAAAGATCTTGTCATTTTTGATGAAATCCAAGAATCGCCCAAAGCACTGACAAGCTTGAAGTATTTTCAAGAAGATTGCCCAGAACTTCATCTTTGCGGAGCCGGATCTCTTCTAGGACTTCATCTAAGTCAAGGATCCTTCCCAGTAGGAAAAGTATCTTTTGAAACCCTAAGACCCATGTCTTTTGAAGAATTC
The DNA here is from genome assembly GCA_964548845.1 of uncultured bacterium. Taxonomy (GTDB): domain Bacteria; phylum Chlamydiota; class Chlamydiia; order Chlamydiales; family JAAZZY01; genus CAZJSX01. The sequence continues at coordinate 849 of CAZJSX010000102.1, forward strand.
TTAATGGCCAATGATGACAAGGCTTTGAGCTTATTTCAAAATCTCACTTCTAATGACAACATTCCAGATATTATTCACGAACACCTCTTTGAAATGCTCAAACACTATTTTATTGTTGGGGGCCTACCAGAAGCTGTTGCGATGTACTGCACTCATAAAAATAATCTTTTCGAAGCTTTTACCGAAGTTAGAAAAAAGCAAAGTGACTTGATACACGCTTATTATTCTGATATTGCAAAACATTCTGGAAAAATTAACGCGATGCATATTGATCGAATTTTTAGAGCAGTTCCTTCTCAATTGCAACAAGCTCAAGAGGACTCTATAGCTCGGTTTAAATTTAAAGGAGTAATTGCCGGAGTTACTCATTACGATAGACTCGCAGGAGCCATAGATTGGCTTGAGTGCGCAGGGATGATCTTGAAAGTCCCGATTGTCAATACAGGACACATCCCTTTTCAAGGTTATACCAAAGAGAGCTTTTTTAAATTACTACTCTTCGATGTCGGTATTCTTGGCAGCATGAGCGGGGTACCTCCAAAAGTTATTTTAGAATATAATTATGGCAGTTATAAAGGATTTTATGCAGAAAATTTTATAGCCCAACAATTCCTTGCTGGAGGAAGAGAAAATCTCTTTAGTTGGCAAGAAGGAAGATCTGAAGTTGAGTTTCTCTTAGAAGTTGACGGGGCAGCTATTCCCATAGAAGTAAAGTCCGGCAGCGTTGTAAAAGCTAAAAGTTTAAAAATATTTTCAGAAAAGTACAAACCTCCCTACCAAGTTATTTTCAGCGCTCTTCCTTTGAATATCACTGAACATGATAGGCATTATTATCCCTTATATCTGGCAGAAAGATTTCCTCTGAAAGACAAATAATCAAACTTGATTAACAAATTTTACTTAAGATTTGTGATACAAAAATCTTCTATTCTTAAAGACGGAGATGTTTGATAAAAATGACAAAGCGCTTCTCTTAAAATATAAGCTCTCTTGGGAAGACCCTCTTCACAATAGACTTGAACTTGGCTATAGACCGCTTCTTTAAATGCACTACTATCTGCTTCTTGACCGTTCAAGTTATCAAGGCTTAAGCGAAAAGGATAATTTGCAGCTTTTGAAAGAATCCATTCCAGTGCTTGAGGTTTGACTTCAACACTTTGAAAAAGAAGCTGCTGATCTTGCGTGCGCCCGTCAGGGGCATACCAGTAACCAAAGTCTACAAGCTTTCTTCGCTCTGCCCCAGCTATGAGCCAATGTGAGCTCTCATGCAGAGCACTTGAAAAAAATCCATGTGCAAAATAAAGAGTATGATGTTTTAGATTTTCATCAGCTGGTAGATATAAAGGCTCATCCTCCCCTTTTACAAGCTGAGTATTAAATGCTTCCAAGAAACAAGAGTTGAAAATAGCAATTAAGTCTTGATAGTGATGCATACGTTCAGATAATAAACTTAAGAGGTTTGGGGGCAGCTGGATTCGAACCAGCGGAGACCGGAGTCGACGGATTTACAGTCCATTGCAATTGGCCGCTATGCGATGCCCCCGAATGAAAGTTGCTGGCAGTAGGAATTGAACCCACAACCGTCCGATTACAAGTCGGGTGCTCTACCAATTGAGCTATGCCAGCAAAAAAGATGTAAAAAATTTAACAAACATTCTAATTTTGATACAACATGAATCTTTTTTAAGTTGTTAAAATACATTTATTTTTTGAAAGCACTACGTTAATAAAAAATTTTAACAAGTCTATATCTCTCAAGAAATTTATATTAAAGAATTGCAATTGAGCATTTAAGTCTAAAAAGGTAAAATTAATTTAATTTTTATATCCTACACATATGTGCAAAAAATGGTCAAATATTGTGAGTCCGTAGCTCAAACAAAAAGATGGAAAACAAGACAAGTTCTCGTTGGAAACGTGGGTGTTGGTGGAAATAATCCTATTCGCATTCAGTCTATGACGACATCGAGCACCAGAGATATTGAAAAAACAATTGAGCAGATTATAAGACTTGCTGACGCTGGCTGCGAGATTGCCAGAGTAACGGTACAAGGAATGAAAGAGGCCGAGGCTTGTGAAGGGATTAAAAATGGCCATATTCAAAAATGATAA
>CAZJSX010000102.1:2970-6739 GCA_964548845.1 uncultured bacterium
CATCCCTTTGGTTGCCGATATCCACTTCTACCCCCCTGCTGCAATGGCTGTTGTCGATTTTGTAGATAAGGTTAGAATTAACCCGGGCAATTACATTGACAAAAGAGCTTCATTTAAAACGATTGAATACGATGATCGCTCTTACGCTTTAGAACTTGAGAAAATTGAAGAAAAATTTACACCCTTGATTGAGAAATGCAAAAGACTCAAAAGATCGATGCGCATTGGAACCAACCACGGATCGCTATCAGATCGAATCATGAACCGTTATGGAGACACTCCCTATGGAATGCTCGAATCAGCACTAGAGTTTGCCAGAGTATGTAGAAAAAACGATTACCATGATTTTATGTTCTCTATGAAATCTTCAAATCCAGGAGTCATGATTTTAGCCTATCGTTTGTTAGTTGCTGAAATGATGAAACTAGGCTGGGACTATCCTTTGCATTTAGGAGTCACCGAAGCAGGAGAAGGTGAAGATGGTCGAATTAAATCAGCAATGGGAATAGGTTCACTGCTTTTAGATGGGCTCGGCGACACCATTAGAGTTTCACTCACAGAGGATGCTTGGAATGAAATTGAGCCTTGCAAAAGATTAATCTCTTTAACAAATAACTACTCTAAATACTCCGCTACCACATTTGAAGAGCAATACAGACAATTTGAACAACTCAAACGCAGAGAGGTGATATTTCCTAAAAATATCTCTCTCCATAGAGATGGAACCGTTTTTGTGCCAGCCTCATCTAAAGATCTTGCTGATAAATCTAGCATTTATAAAAAATTAGGCTGTGATGGACCAATGGGGAAACCCAAAATTAAATTTTCAAGTGCTGATGGTATTATTACCAATCAAAACTCTTTTGACCCAAGTGCTCTGCAAATTTTATCGGAATTAAAAAACTGCGGTATCAGCATTTTATCTGAGAATGCGCAGGTAGATCAAATTCCTATTTTAAATATTCAAGAAGCCATAGCTAAAAAAAAGCTTTTGGTTTCAGAGCAACTATTCAAAGCCTCCCCTCTTTCAAGCACGCCTTTAATTGTAAAAATTAAAGATGAAGATTCAAAAGAATGGGAAGTTTTAGAAAAGCTACAACCTTCACTTATTTTTCTTAATCCTTCCAAGGATAGACTTCATTATTGTCGTCATTTTTTTGACTGGCTACAGTGCAAAAACATAAAAGCTCCGGTGATCTTCAATTTCAGCTATGAATGCAGTAAAGAAGATTTAGTCATTCATGCGGCTACAGAAATAGGCTCTTTATTCTGCGATGGCTATGGAGACGGAATTTTAATTGAAGGCCCTTATGAAGTAGACTTCATTAGAAATTTAAGTTTTAACATTTTGCAAGCTGCTCGCTTAAGAACTTCTAAAACAGATTTTATTTCATGTCCTAGCTGCGGTCGCACCCTTTTTGATTTGCAAGAAGTCTCTAAAAAAATTAGAGACAGAACCTCCCATCTTCCAGGAGTGAAAATTGCCATCATGGGTTGTATTGTCAACGGCCCTGGTGAAATGGCTGACGCTGATTTTGGTTATGTGGGTTCAAAACCTGGCATGATTGATCTCTATGTTGGCAAAACTTGTGTTGAAAAAGATATTTTGTTTAACAATGCAGAAGATCGCTTGGTTGAGCTCATCAAAAAGCATAACCGTTGGGTTGAACCTGAAGCAGTTGAAACTTGCCTTAAGTAAAGCCGACTCCATCTCAAGTTTTATTTTTAAGATCTATTTATGAGTATAACTTTATCAACTCTTCTTTAAGAGATTGTTTTATTGACTATTGAATCTCTAAAAGAATAAAATTGTTTCCAAAAAAAGTAATTTTGAAAACAATGTTGACACTTCCTATTGCACAACCCCCATGGACCCAATCTGGCAAACGACTAGAGTCGATGTTTAGAAAAGCTATCCATGAATATGACCTCCTAGAAGGGGTGGATAAGCTTGGCATTGCTTTAAGTGGTGGCAAAGACAGTTTGACCCTCCTTTATTTGCTTTGCGCCATTAGAGGACACGGGATAGCTAATTTTGAAATCACAGCCTTTCACGTCAATGGCGAGTTCTCTTGCGGAGCCTCTATTCAAAAGGATTTTTTGGCTAAAATCTGCAATCAATTAAATGTCGAACTAGTTACGTTAGAGCAAAGCACTAAACTTGAAGAAATGAGTTGCTATCCTTGTTCAAGAGAAAGGCGCCGCCTACTCTTCGACGCAGCAAAGAACAAAGGGATAACCACTTTGGCTTTTGGTCACCACCGCGATGATGCTGTTCAGACTCTTTTAATGAATTTATTTCACAAGGGTGAATTTGCATCAAATCTACCCAAAATTTTAATGCAGAAGTATGGCATCACTATTATTAGACCTCTGATATACATTTCAGAACAAGAAATCATCCAATTTGCCAACACCTATGGCTATAATCGAATTCTTTGCCGCTGTCCGGTTGGACAAAATTCCATGAGAAAAAAAACAGATCAACTAATAAACTATATTGAAAAAACTTTTCCAGAAGCTCGCTCGAATTTAGCATCAGCTGGCAGGCTATACGGATCAAATAAAGCAGCTACACTCTAATAAGTGTTAGCGTATCGCAATTTAAGGACATTATGCTTTTATCATTTATTATTTATGCAATGACCATATTGATCATCGCTTGCATCTCTTATAAAAAGCACACCAGTGAGGCAGACTTTGTTGTCGGAGGTCGCTCATTAAATTTTTGGATCACAGCTATCAGTGCTCACGCAAGTGACATGAGCTCCTGGATTTTTCTAGGCTACCCTGTTATGGTCTTCACGCAAGGACTTTCTTATGCGTGGGTGGGGCTTGGTCTTTTCATTGGAATGTATTTGAACTGGCAATATATCGCCCCTAGATTGCGCGTGATGACAGAGAAGCATAATAGTTTGACGCTCTCCTCATTTTTAGAAGCCAAGTTTAATGATCATACTGGCTTTATTCGAATTATCACCGCTCTGATTTGCCTGCTCTTTTTTACTTTTTACATCTCTTCAGGGCTCCAAGGTATTGGTTATCTTTTCGAAACTTCTTTTGGTATTTCATATGAACTAGGTGTATTTTTAGGCTTATTGATTGCCATACTCTACACCGTTGTCGGTGGATTTATCACAATTGCTTGGACCGATTTTTTTCAGGGACTCTTTTTAGTAGCCATGATCTTTTTAGTTCCTGCTGTCGCTTTTTTTCATATAGGTGGCTTTACTGCAATTCAAACCTCAGCTGCAGCAAATCACATTTCCCTCAGCTTGTTTCCAACTGGCGGCTTTAAAAGCTGGCTTGAGCTCATTTTCCTTATTTTAGCTATGGGGCCTGGTTATTTTGGCCAACCTCATATTCTGACTAAATTCATGGGGATTAAAAATCCTAGTGACATTTACAAATCCAAGTATTTCGGGATGAGCTGGCAGCTGATTGTTTTAGCTTCTGCTGTTTTTGTAGGATTGACTGCAATTGGCTTTTTCCCAGAAGGAACTTCTGAGCCTACTTTAATTTTTGCAACCATGACAAAATTACTATTCCACCCTTTCATTGCTGGATTAGTTTTATGTGGAATTTTAGCAGCAACGGTTTCAACTATTGATTCGCAAATCTTAGTGCAGGCTTCTTTGCTTTCTGAAGATTTTTATAAGAAAATTTTCAGGCCTAAAGCCAAATCTCGTGAGCTCCTATGGGCCTCACGGTTTTTTGTCGCACTGGTTGGATTATTTTCGTATTGTATTGCTCGCGGTAATTCTGCAAC
>CAZJSX010000103.1:0-6660 GCA_964548845.1 uncultured bacterium
GTGCGCAGAGGATTGAATGGTTTCATCTAAAGGAGTGTAGAGATGTTTCATTGTCGGATCTGCAATGGTGTAACAAAAAGACTTGAGCAGCACCATGATTCCAAAAAGCATATGAGCTTTTTGATGATAATCCAAGATTGAAAGAAAAAAATGAAAACTTTATGGCTTTGAAATAACCATTTCAAAAAAGTATTTGTTATTTTTTCTCTCTCAAATGTTTATGTAAAAAATCTTGAAATTCAGTGAGCTTTTGCTCAGCATAAGCTGTGGTTTCTTCTAAGCTTTTTTCATCAGATTTTTCAACAAGAAATGGGTCTCCAAAGCCAATCACAATTTTTCCAAAAGGCTTTGGAATAATCATATTGTCCCAAGTGGGTAACTTCCAATATTTGGTGGCGCTCCAGCTAAAAGGGAAGATCTGGGCTTTGGCTAGTTGCGCTGCAACAATCACTCCTGGCTTAATTTTGTAAATCGGTCCGATTGGTCCATCGGGTGTAATTAAAAGGACTGATTTTTTAAGTGTTTTGACAAATTGTCTTAAGGATTGATGTTTATCAAATTTAGGAACTCTAATAGTGTAACCATTAGGGTATGATTCAGTAGCTAGCGCTAGCCATTCTCCATCGCGACTTTTGCTGACATATGCTGTGTAATTTAAAGTTCGATCCATATATTCGCCAAAAAAATTGGGGCATAGCACAATTCGATTATGCCAAAGCATAATGATTGCTGGATGCTTCCGAACATTTTTATAGTATTGCTCTATTCCCCAAAGTTGCACTTTTGAAGTTTTTAAGACAAAGCGAAAGAGCCCCTTAATCAGGGGAGGGAAACATTTTTTTTGTATGAAGCGAAAAAGCTTAGTCTTAAGTTTTTTGAAGCTCATAAATTTGTTTTCCAATTTCTTGTGCAGCTAGCATAGAGGGACTTTTGTCAGAGCCCATGATCTTGAGCATTTCTACACATCCTGAAATACTATTTTTTCTCAAATAGGAGTTAGGTTTATTAATTTCAATTAAGGCTTTGGCAGTTTTTTCAGCTGTAAAGTCTACATGGTAGAGCTCAGGGAAAATATGCTTTTTACAAATGATATTGACAATACAATAATAAGGCATATGGATTCGAATCACATAACGGGCAATAAAAGCATTGAACTTAGAGAGGTGGTAGACAACAACAGTTGGAACTTGCATGACAGCAAGCTCGAAAGTAATCGTGCCGGATGTTGCCAGTGAGCTTTCAATTGAAGACATTAAATTAAAGTTTTCAACTGAAGGGACTAAAAAAACATCCTTATTTAAAGTGAGTTTTGAATCAGCAACTTGTTTTTCAATAAGCTTTTTAAGCTTGGGCTCTGCAACGGAAATTACAAAAATAGGATTTGAATTTTTCTCTCTAAAAAGCTGACAAGCTTGTAGCATCTTAGGAAGGTTTTGATCAATCTCATGAACTCTACTACCAGGAAATAAACCAATTAAAGGCTTGTGCCTGGCAATGCCATAGCGCTCTTTAAATAGAGGGTCGTAATTATTTTTTTGCGTGTGTTCAATTAAAGGATGCCCAACATAGGTCGGTTTAATTGAAGTTGTCTTGAAATAGTTATGTTCGAAAGGAAATATTGAGAGCAGAGAATCTAAAGTTTTATCAAGAGTATAAATTCTATTTTTTCCATGTGCCCAAACGGTGGGGCAAATGTAGTGAATTAATTTTCCTGGAAAATGCTTTTTACAAAGAGCTTTAGCCATCCTTAAATTGAAACCTGGAAAATCTATAAATAATACGGCTTTGGGATTTGATTTTAAAATATAGCGCTCGGTTGCTTTGAAAAGATAAATGAGACGGAAAATACTTTTAAAGACTGCGCTATAGCCCATCACTTGAAAATTTTCCATAGGCATAAAAAGATCAAGCCCAAGCTCTCGCATTTTTGGGCCCGCCACACCTGCTATTTTTAAAGAAGGGTAGAGTTCTTTTAACCGCTTTAAAATAGCAGCTCCATGGACATCGCCACTGGTTTCTCCAGCAAATACAAATAGATCTAAATTCATGCGATAGACTTTGTTGCGGATTCTTTTGAAATAGATGCTGGGACTGATTCTTTTTTGATTAACATCAGATTGCGAATGTAGGGAATTAGCCCTGCTAAATAGCCAATTGCTGTCATGTAATCTTTAATATAAAGGGCGTAAATTAAGGTAAGGACCCCGCCAATAATGCTGATCCACCAAAAAGTAGGAGTTAAGACACTTTTTTGTGCTTTTTCAGATTGCCACCACTGCACCCACATGCGACTGATAAATAGTGAAGCACCAAAAAAACCAAGAGCATGCCAAAGGCCAGAGACATTTCTAGGGACATTATCCCAAGGCATTTGAGGGTTTAAAATCCACACAAAGTGACCATATTCCAGATAAGAGCGGAGCATGAATAAAGCAGTGAGAGAAATAACTAAGAATGCCGATATTTTGATTAATTTAGACCAGGAAAAAGGAGATGCTGTTTTTTTCATTAAAGAGACTTGTCTGAATGAAAAATAGGCGGGGAAAAAACGGATACAATAAAGATGAAATTGCATCTGAATCAAATAATGAGTCAAAAGAAGGATATTTCCAAGAGTAGATAGATACCAAAAAGCTAAAGTGACATGGCTATATCTTTTTTTTTCGCTCAAAAACCACTGGATTAGTGTGCGCATGCCAAAAGGCAGAGTTGCAATCGCACCTAAGCTAAAGTAGAGCCAGTGTTTGATCGTCATCTTATAAATCCTCTTTTACCTGGTAGCACAGCTGTCGCTTCCTCATCCAGTAGACTGCAAACATATCAAAAATAGGTCCAATACTTCGATTGAACAGATGATATTTACTTTTCCCTTGTTTTCTTGGGCGATGATTGACTTTCACTTCACTAACCGATAATCCTTCAATTTTAAAAAGAGCTGGAATAAACCGATGCATACCATGAAATAATTTAATGCGTTGAAGAGATGATCTTTTAAAGACTTTTAGCGAGCAACCCGTGTCATGCATATGGTCTTTGCAAACGCGCGACCTTACAAAATTGGATGGTTTTGAAACCCATTTTTTAAAAGCAGAATCTTTGCGATTATGTCTCCAACCACAAACCATATCATGTGAAGGGAGAATTTGAAGAAGTTTAGGGATGTCATGTGGATCGTTTTGCAAATCGCCATCAATTGTAATGACAATTTCCCCTTTTGCTGTTTTAAAACCAGCATCAAAGGCACTTGATTGGCCGAAGTTTCTAGTAAATGAGAGGATTTTTAAAAAAGGTTTTGTCTTTTTTAGAGTTTTTAAGAGCGATAAACTTTGATCTGTTGAGCCATCATCAATACAAATCATTTCCCATGGGCCATCGAGTGTTTTCATAACAGACTCTAATTCTTCAACAAGGTGAACAATATTAGCTTCTTCGTTTTTAATAGGGATAATAACAGAGTATTTAATAGACAATTTTTCTAGACCTTTCTGCTTTATAGTAAAGGGTATGTTACTCTTCGGTTTTATTATTTAACAATTTGTTTTTTTAGCCATAAACACCCTTCTTCAAAGGTGTGAGGAAGGGTCCCATGGCCAAATTGCCCTGTCGATGGGGTGATAAAAAGCTCAATTGTTGGCGATCGGACTCTTTGGTTATAAGCATAGTTGGCTAGATTGGTCACTAAATTAAAAGAGGCTTGTGTGCTAACCCTGATGTCGCGATTGCCAATATAATAACGCAATTTTTTCTTATATAATTTTTCTAAATGTAAATTCAAGCTTAGTTCTTTAAATAGAGTATTATCTTTGAGATTCTGAAACTCAGATAGGGCCTCTAAATCGGTGACCGGTGCAAAACCCAAAGCTAAGGGGACATGTTCATGGGTTAATAAGTGTGTTGCAACAAATCCACCGCGAGAAAGACCCATAACTGCAAATTGCTTAGGGGTAATCAAAGAATGCTCTAAAAAATGGTCAATCAGTTTATGAAGATTTTCAATAAATTGTTTTAACTCACTTAAGTGCTCGGACCAATATTGCATAGCCGTCAGCTTGTCATACCCAGGGCCATGTCCGGGCAGAGTGATTGAAAAGACTCTAAAGCCTTGGGATGCTAAAATAAGGGCGGGTTGATTGAAAGGATCTAATGAAAGAGTCTCTAGAGCGCAGACAGAAAAATAAAAAACACTTGGCATCGGCCCTTTTTCTAAAGGGGGTCCTAAATATAAAACGGGAAAAGGGGTGAAACTATTGTAAGACTGTATGGTCATCATTTATTTATCATACGTCGAATTTTGCTATACTCTCTAGCGCAGCGATCATCTAAAGAAGAGCGCAATCCTAAAAAGCGAAGGGCGAGAGGGAACTTTTTATGACCCATCATTTTAAATTTTCGAGATCTTTTAGTCGGGTCAATTGGGGTAAAGCGAAATTGAGCATTTAAAATAAAGGCAATAGTGTCTCTCATCCATCTAGGAAAACGGGGAAAGGGGTTAACTAAAGTTTCTCTAATTAAATCGTGAGTCAAAGAAAAAATCTCTCCAAAATGAGGGATTTTATTTTGGTCTAAAAAGTGCAATTGAATTCTTTTTTCAAGTAAAGGGTATAGAAAGCAAGAGAGCAGAACATTCTTTTCAGGAGAGTGAATTTCTTGCTGATCAGCGAGCTCTAAAAATTGGATGGTTTGATCGCCTAATTCTGAATCTAGTGCTTTAGCAAGTTCTGGAAAAAGTAGTTTCGTGAAACCATATTCATGCAAAAGTCTAAAAAATTTAGCAGAAGCTTTAGTCTCTAACATTTTAAAGATTTCTCCCAAAATGCGATCAGGAGAGCTCTTATGAATTTCTTGAATATTTTCAACCATCGCTTTTTCAGTATCAGAGTCGATATCTAAATTATGTCTCGCTTTAAATTTTAACAAACGAATCATGCGAATAGGGTCTTGTCTAAAGCGAAGGGTCGGATCGCCAATCGTGCGAAGGGTCCGATTATCAATATCTTTTAACCCTTTGACATAATCAATAATAGTGTGCTCTTCAGGATCATAGAATAGGCCATTGATCGTAAAATCTCTGCGCAAAGCATCTTGTTCTTCAGTTCCAAATTCGTTGTCGTGAGTGATGAGGTTGTCGTCTTGAGTGCTACCTGATCTGAATGTAGAGACCTCTAAAATTTTGTGTGCAAAGCGAATATGGGCAAGTCTAAAGCGTCTGCCGATGAGTAAACAGTTTTTAAATAAACTTTTAATTTCTTCAGGTTTTGCATTAGTTGCGATATCAAAATCTTTAGGGACAATACCTAAAAGAAGATCGCGAACACCTCCGCCAACCAGATAAGCAATATAGTCATGTTGCTTGAGTCGATGGATGACTTTTAATGCATCAGGATCGATGGAGTCTTTTGAAATGGGGTGGGTTTCGTCTAAGTATATAACTGGTTGCACAATAAATTATAGGTCCGTTGATTATTAAAATTAGTATTTTTGTCGCCATTTTATGCAATTAGCGATATTCGTCAAGAAGTTATCTGAAATAGCAATATTTAAAAATGCATTTAAATATAAATCTTGAAAGTCTATTCCGCACCTGCTTTAGCAAGTCTTCTTTGTTTGTGTAAAATTCGCGGATCTAAGTGAAGTTCATTTTCTCTTTTTGCAGCTAATTGTCCACAACCACCGCTAATGTCTTGACCTTTGCTATAACGAATGGGTGCTGCAATGGATCTTTCGCTCAAATAACTTTGAAAGGCTTTAATTTTTTCTTCTTGAGAAGGGAGCATTTGAAGTCCTGGAAAGTGATTGATCGGAATTAAATTCACTTTAGCTTTTAAGCCATGAACAAAGCGCACTAATGCTTTAACATCCTCTCGCCCATCATTTAGTCCATCAATTAAAACATATTCAAATGTAATGCCATGTCTATGGGGAGCTGGATAGGTGAGTAAAACTTTTTTCAGTTCACTGAGCGGATATTTTTTATTAATGGGCATCATCTCAGAGCGTTTTTCTTCAATAGCACTATGTAATGAAATAGCAAGTCTAACTGGTAGATCTTGTCCTAGTTTTTCAATTTCAGGAATAAGTCCAGAAGTAGAAATAGTCACTTTAGATTTAGATAAATAAAAGCCTTTGGGATCAATCATGACTTTGCAGGCTTTGACCACTTCTTGATAGTTATCCAGTGGCTCACCCATGCCCATAAAAACAACATTAGTTACCTTGTGGCCAAGTTGATAAGCTAAAATCAATTGATAAAGAATTTCTCCAGCAGATAAGTTTCTTTTCAGTCCCATTCTTCCAGTTTGACAAAAGTTACAACCCATTTTGCAGCCCACCTGGCAGCTTAAGCATAATGTCGTTCGATGTTCATAGGGCATAATAACCATTTCGATTAAATGGCCGTCATGGGTTTTAAGTAGGATTTTTTCACTTAGATCGGCTGATTTTAAATGAGAGTCTACTTGCATCAGTTGCCAGTTAAATTCTTTTTTTAAAATCTCCCTTTTTTCTGCAGAAAGGTTAGAAAAAGTTAAAGGATTCAAATTTTTTTTTGAAAAGATCCATTCAAAAATTTGTTTGGCTAGGTAATTTGGAAAACCTTGAGCTATGCAAAAGCTTTCCCACTCTTGTAGAGATTGAGATAAAGCCTCTTTTAGAGGGGCAAGC
>CAZJSX010000104.1:0-6643 GCA_964548845.1 uncultured bacterium
TGACTGTCGACAGCAATCACCCCTTCAGCTAAAGAGTTCAAGACGGTTTCCGTTTGATTGCGCTCGTCAGTCAAAGTCTTAATTTGTTGCTTAATTCTTTCAGATAAAGAGTTTAAGGTGTTGGCTAATTGTTCAAAATCATAGGCCACTTTTTTACCTTCAAAAGCGATATAAGGGAGTGATTCATCCCGCCCTTCTTGGTAAGGTCTTACTTTCTCTATGATGGTTTGTATGGGCTTTGTGAGCAAATTGATAATAATCCAAGTCATTAAACTAAAAAGAACTAGAATGCCAATTCCAAATTTGATCAAAACGATTTTAAAGTTTTCAGTTAAGTCTTTGATTTGCTTAATGGGGAACGCTGTTCTTAAGATGTAGGTTTGTCCTTGAAAGGGGAAAGACTGAGCAATATAGGCAAAGTGTTCTCCAAAGTGATAGGAGTAATCTTCATGATAGCCAATTTTATGGCTGAGAGCATCTTCAATTTCAGGGTGTCTCTTATATAAAGGAAGAGCTGATCTATCGGTATGTGATTCATATAAGATTCTTCCATCCTTAGAAAGCAAGGTGACTCTAAAGAAGATTAAAGATTGCTGGGCGCTTAGAGTATCAATCATTCCTTGGATGCTTTTAGCTTGAGTAATGGTTTGAATGACTTGTTCGGTTCTCGATTCTAAGACATTGCGAATGGCATTACGTACTGATTTTGAAGAGTAGGGGAATAAAAGGATCAAAAAAAACAAAAAGATCGAAAGATACCAAAAGAAGATTTTTTTTCTGAAAGTGATCATAATTTAGTCCTCTTCACTATATCCAATGGCATTCAAAAGTCGATTGAGATCTGATAAACTATAGTAATGCAATTGGATCGTCCCTTGCTTTTCAGTGCCTATAAACTCAACTTTAGTTCCCCATTTTTTTTGCAAGCTCTCTTGAATTTGCTCTAAGAAAATATTGCCCGATCTGCCCTCTTGCTTTTTTAGGGGGGCTTGTTTCTTGTCCATCTTTAGAGCGAGCTTTTCGGCATCTCGAACACTACTTTTTCCTCTGACAACCATCTGAAAGAGGGTGATTTGATCTTTAGGGTGTTGCAGAGATAAAATCACTTTGGCATGTCCTGTTGTGATCTCTTTGTTAACCAACGCCTTTTGTATGATCTCTGGTAATGAGAGCAATCTCACTAAATTAGTTAACGAGGCTCTTTTAAGTCCTAGTGTTTCACTAAGCTCTTCATGAGTCAGTTGCATTTGATTGGCAATAGCTTTTATGGCTTTGGCTTGCTCAATTGGGTTTAGATCGACTCTTTGAATATTTTCAATGAGCGCAGCTAAAGAGGATTGATCGTCATCTAAGTTTTTAACAATGACTGGGATTTGTTTAAGTCCAGCCAGTTTTGCAGCTCTAAAGCGCCGCTCTCCAGCAATTAATTCATAAACGGTGTCGCTTTTTTTTCGAACTAAAGGGGGGTGGATGATGCCCACTTGTTTAATAGTCTGAGCGAGTTCTTGAAGTTCATTTTCCCCAAAGCTATCTGTACGAGGCTGATTGGGGTTGGCTTGAATTAAGTCTAAGTCAACGATTTCAACACTAGGCTTTAAATTCATATATCTTTGCTCATTGAAGCTAAATTTTAATTGTTGCAATTTAGAAAAATCTATGTCAATTTAATTTCCATTAAAAGCAGTTTAATAGAAGACAAATTCGCTATGTCAAAATCAAAAATAGTTCCCCTTTCTCAGCCTGAAGTAAAGCCAGATAGTTTTATGGATCAGATTACAAGAAATAAGAGTGTGATTTTAAACACCTTTGCTATGTTTATCTTGTTTTGTTTGATTCTATCGTTTTTCTACTTTAGATCCAGCAAGACAAAGAACCAAAGCACTCATTACATTCAATCTTCTTTAGACTCTTGGCAACAACTTGAAGCAGAAGGAAATTTGGAAAAGTTAACAAAGATGGCGAGTCAATATCCCTTTTTGCAAACGCAACTCGATGCAAGACTTGCTCAGGAATGCCTTAATCATAAACAGATTGAGGCTGTAAAAACTTTAGAAAGTCGAATTGAAAAAAGACTTTCCCCCCATATTCCTTTCTTATTTGAATTCAATAAGATCTCCATTTTAATTGCACAAGGCAGCTATCAAGAAGCTTTGCAAAAATCTTATGTCCTTTTAACAAAACTAGATCAGCAGCGATTAAGAACACTCTATGCCTTTGAGCTTCTTCGGATTGCAGCTTTAGAAGAAAAGATAGGCAATGAAGTGGGGTTTAAAAATGCAAGAGATCAATTTACTTCTTTTGTTTCACAAGTAAGTGAATCTTTAGAATTTAAGTTAGGTAAGCTCTCGCTTGTTGATTTTATATCTCACGTTGAATGCCAAAAGGATTAGAGGGAATAGTTGCTCTAATAATCCGATTTGTTTTATAGAAAAAAACTTTAAAATATTAATCCTAATAAGCTATAAATTGGGGCTATAACAGTCAAAACGTTGTAAAACAGCACATCGAGTGACGTATGTTAGTTACAAAATGTTTTGTTTTTAAAAAATATACAAAAATGGCCTCTTATACATTGTATGCGAGGAGGAGAGGAGTACCATGGCATCTCGAATAGGCATATGGCTACTTATAGCTTCATTGTTCTGCACGTCTTTATTCGGAAGCGTTTCGCTTCAGAAATTAGGGTTGCAAGACAATTTTGCAAATCAACACAGTTTGTTAATTGACCAGCTATTTAAAGATGAAAGGCTGATTAAGACACATCTGTTTTCTACTTTTGAGTTATCACCTCAATATTTATCTGCGCAGCCCATAAAACTATTTGATGTAGCTGAATTAAACATTTTAATTCCCTATCTACCGCATGCTAAAGATTATCAAAGCAATAGATCACAAGCTTCTTTGAATTTAAACTTACCTCAAGAATGGGGTGGTTTAATTCTTCAAGGTGGGGTGAGTTATCAATTGGATGTTTTTCAAAACTCCAAAACTGCCACTCCTAAAGAGCGATTGGTCTATTTTGTTTCGACTAAGAATCTGGCAGAAAACAAATGGATGCCTTTTGTCTCTATTTCTTATATGAGATCAGAAGTTCGCAACCTTTCAAAGTCCAGGTATCGAGTATTTGAAAATGGGCGACCAAGTCAATTTTCTTCCCAAGCCAGATATGCAAATACGGAAGCTTTAGGAACCTGCTGTGGAATAAAACCTCACGAGAATTTATATGTGGTACTCTCTTATAATTATCTTAAACCATTACAAAGGGGTGCTAAGTTGAGTAATCAACACTCTAAAATGTTCGACGATTTAAGGGCCTCTAACTACTCTCAAGGAGTAGACTTCAAGTTGGACTATGCCGTTAGAGAAGGGGTCAATTTTTTAGTTAAATCGGAATATCTGATCCCCAAAGGGACTATCAGAGATATGGCTAGTGACACCCCGGTTTTAATCGAAGGGCAGCTTATAGTATCGTTTTAAAGAAAAGATCATGCAGTCGGTCCCTTATCGGCCCATGTCTTAAAAAAATATCTTCACATCTCCTCAGAAATCATTTAGTTGCCAGCCAAAGTCGTTGACGAGAATCGACTGTTAGATTAACATTTTCATTTAAAAAATAGAAAAGTTAGTTTTTGAGGTATTCATGTACGCTATTATTCAAACGGGCGGGAAACAGTATCGAGTAGCTAAGGGAGATATCATTGATGTCGAGCTTCTACATTTAGAAGACGAGACAAATGTTTCTTTTAAAGAAGTTCTCCTTTACCACAACGGTCAGCAAGCAGAAATTGGATCTCCAATTGTCACAGGCTGCCAAGTTCAAGGGGAAATTCTAGGCGAAGTTAAAGGCCCTAAAGTCTTTGCTTTAAAATATAGAAAACGCAAAAGTTCCAGCAGTAAAGTGGGACATAGACAATCATACAGTCGCGTTAAAATCACTGAGATCAAAAAAGGAAAAGGGGAATAGCACATGGCTCATAAGAAAGGTCAAGGATCGACTCGTAACGGTCGCGATTCACACTCTCAGCGTTTAGGGGTTAAAACAGGCGACGGTCAATTCGTCACTGCAGGAAGTATTCTTATTCGTCAAAGAGGGACACGATGGCACCCGGCTCAGAATGTTGGCCGTGGAAAAGATGACACGCTATTTGCCCTAATTGATGGAAAAGTTTCTTTTAGATCTTCTAACAAAACTTTTGTATCAGTACTCCCTGTGTAAATTATGTTCACAGACTGTGTTTCCATCAAAATCATCGCAGGTAAAGGTGGCAATGGTATTGTCGCCTGGCGCCGCGAAAAGTACCTCCCTAAAGGTGGTCCTTACGGCGGCAATGGTGGTCCTGGTGGAAACGTCATAATCGAAGGTGATGAGAACATTTACTCGCTAGATTCCTTCCGGAATCAAAAAATTATTAAAGCAGAATCGGGAAGTAACGGAGAAGCGAATTGTCGCCAAGGAAGAACTGGGCGCAATTTTGTGATTAAAGTCCCTTGTGGAACTTTAGTCAAAGACCCAAAAACAGGGGTTGTTCTTTGTGATATCATCGAGAAAAAACAAGCCGAGACCCTTTGTTTAGGGGGGCGCGGTGGCCGAGGTAATGCTTCATTCAAATCTTCTGTCAAGCAAGCTCCTGCCTTTTGTACTCAAGGTGATGAAGGAGAAGAGAAGCTTATCGAACTCGAATTAAAATTAATTGCTGATATTGGTCTTGTGGGCTTTCCAAATGCTGGAAAATCAACTCTAATGAACGCTCTAACCGATTCTAATGTCAAATGCGCAGCTTATGCTTTTACGACATTAACTCCGAACTTAGCCTATATTGAAAATGACGACTATCGCCGTTTCTTTATCGCTGACATCCCAGGAATTATTGAAGGGGCTCATCGCAATAGAGGACTTGGACTTACCTTTTTAAAGCATATTGAAAGAACTAAGATTTTACTTTTCGTCTTAGATGCTACAAACAATCCACTGCACGATTATCAAGTGTTGTGTGATGAAATCAATCAATACAATCCAAAAGTTTTAGAGAAACCTTCGTTCATTTTGCTCAACAAATGTGACTTAGAAATTCCAGAAGGTCAAATCGAAGCTTTTAAAGCTAGTTGCTCTAATGCAAAAGTATTTTGTATTTCAGCTTTAGATCAGACAGGTCTAACCGAGCTTAGAAAAGAGATTTTTTCTCTTACGTTCTAAGACGCTCTTAATTTCAAACTTCTTCTTTTTGTCACCAATGCTAAGATGTACCCTACTGCTGCAATCAAAGCAATGGTTGCTCCTGCTGGTAAATTTAAAGTGTATGCTGTGAAAATGCCGAAGTAGCAAAAGATAAGATTACTCACAATGGCAAGCGCCATCATCATTGGGAAATAGCGAGAGAATAAATTGGCTAGTGTTGCTGGGATAATTAGCATTGTAATGACTAAAACAGCTCCTACAACTTGCATCATCAAAACAACAGTTGCTGCAATTAAAAGTAGCAGGATGTGATAGAGAAGTTTGGTGTTGATCCCTTGAAGTTTAGCTTGCGCTTCATCAAAGCAAAGGGCTAAAAATTTATTGTAGTTGAAAAAGACAAAGGTAAGCAGCGTGATATTGAGTGCTGCAAGTAGCCACAATTCTTGAGAAGTGACCCATAAAATATTGCCGACTAAATAATTGCCTAGTTCAATTTTGGGCCCTGGGGTGATTGCTAAAAACAAAATTCCAAGAGCCATGCCAATAGACCAGACTGCTGCAATGACAGCATCTTCGCGCTCTTTATAATTTAAATGAATCCATCCCAAAAGAGAAGCAGATAAGAGTCCTGCAACCATAGCTCCATATAGTGGGCTAAGCCAAGAGATCGCATAGGTTGCTTTAAGCCAAACGCTAAAACCAATACCACCCAAAATAGAGTGAGCAATCCCACCTGTAATAAAGGAGAGTCTTTTAATTACAACAAAAGAGCCCATAACACCACTGGCAATCGATGCAAAAAGAACCGCTACAAGAGCGTATTGTAAAATAGAGTGAGAGAGGATCGCTTGTAGAAATGTCATCGACTACTCCCTATTTTTAATGGGGGATTAATCGAGTGATAAAGGCCAAGTGAAATATGCTGACACACTTCATTGGGATTTAAAGAAGATAGGTGACCGTGAATACAAAAAACGCGATCGCAATCTTTTCCAATGTGATCCAGATCGTGAGTGACCATGATTAAAGTTAGTTTTCTCTTTAATCCTTTTAAAATTTTATCAATTTCAATTTGTGAGGAGTGATCTAAACATGAGGTGGGTTCATCTAAGAAAAGAATTTTAGATTCTCCAGCAAGTGCTCTGGCAATCCATACTCGTTGCATTTGCCCACCTGATAAAGCGCTAATCGGTCGATCTTTTAAATCAATAAGATCCACTTGCTCGAGTGCTTTTATAGCAGCTTCCTTATCTTTTTTAGTATACATCCCATGCCAAGATAAACGGGATAATCTAGCCATCAAAACGACTTCAAAAACAGAAACAGGAAACAGTTTGTCAAACGAGAAGGTCTGAGGGACGTATGCCATTTGTGAGCTCATTTTACTTGGAGCTTTACCACAAACTTGCACCGATCCTTTTGTCGGCTCAATAAAACCCATCATCAATTTTAACAAAGTGGTTTTAC
>CAZJSX010000105.1:0-6625 GCA_964548845.1 uncultured bacterium
AAGTATACGCTTTTAAACTCTCATCTAGGTTTACATCTTTACTGATGGTTTGAATATGGTTTAAAAACAGAGGTAAAAAAGTCTGTTTGAAGTGAGGGTAATGGCAATAGTTTTGGATAAGTAGGGCCAGTTGTTCTAAATATTGAATATTAGAGTGCCCATTTAACTCGTTGACCTCATTTTCAATTCCATGCAGTAGTATTTGGGAAAGCTTAGTTGAATTGAAATTAGAAAAGTCTAGGGCATCGACATAAGTTGTAAATAATTGATAGGCTTTTTCATGGCAAACATGTTCAACGATCTCTTCATAAAGATTGCAAATACCCCCTTTAATAAAAAAGCACTCTTTTTCCCAAAGAGGGACTCTTTTAAAAAACTGAAAAGCATTTTGATAATAGCTCAGAGCATCTTGAACTTTTTTGTCTTTACCCTCTTTAAAGTAGCTTAGGCCTAAAAGGTAATATAATTGCGGCTCTTTATTTTCAGTCTGTAGAAGATAGCGCTCTAAAATCTGGCGAGCAGATTGAAATTCTTTATTTTCAATATAGCAATGAGCTAGGTGGGTGACAAAAAAATGTTCCCCTAAATATTTTGTCCGGTCTTGTTGCATCCAAGGAGAATCAAAATGGACGTTTTTGAATTTTATTAAAGCTTCTTGAGCTAAAAAAAAGTTTTGATTGCGATGATGAATGAGTGCAATAAAGGGCAGTTTCATTTCTTCTGGTAGCGAAAATTGATTGAGCAAAAGAGTTATTTTCTCATAGTTGCCTTCTAGGTAGGCATTTAAAAGAAAATTAAATTCGATTTCATTTTTTTGTTCTACAGTTTTAGCAAAAGCTACAGCTTGTCTAAAATGTTTATCTGACTTTTCCATTTGCCCTTCGGCTCGAGAGATATAGGCTAGGCAAAGATCAGCTGTTGGATTTTTTTTCTTTTTCAGAGCTTCTATAAATTGCCTGGACGTGGTATAGTCTTTGCCCTGATAACTTTCGGTAGCCTTTTCAAGGGCAAATTCGGAGTCAAATTTGAAGTAGATATAACCGCATAAGAGGCACAGGAGTAAAAAAAAAGTAATAAGTGAAGATTTTAAGTAGCTCATATTTGATGTCTCAGGCAAAATAATTTTTAATTACTTACGCAATATTCCTAAAAATAAAGAAAAATTCAATAAATACTAGATATATTTTAGAAAGATTTGATTTAATGCAATTTCAAAAAATAAGATAAAACATATGGCACAAAAAAAACGAATTATCCTGTTAGAAGACGAAGAAGATATTGCTGCTCTTATCAAACTTCAAGCTGATATTGCAGGCTATAACTTACACGTAGAAGTTGATGGTGTTAACGGGCTCAAAGCAATTGAGCGCGAAAAGCCTGACTTAGTCGTCCTCGACATTATGCTTCCTGGTCTGAATGGCTTTGATGTCTGCAGAAGAATGCGCACGAATCCAGAACTCAAGAAAATTCCAATTGTGATCATTTCAGCAAAAAATGATGAACTGGATATGGTTTTGGGTCTAGAACTTGGTGCTGATGATTATGTAGCTAAACCGTTTTCTCCAAAAGTTCTTTTTTCAAGAATTAAAGCGATTTTGCGAAGAGGGATAGAAGGGCATAAAAAAGACAAAACGCTAACTTTTGGCGAATTCACTTTAGAAACAGATCGTTATTTACTGCGAAAAAAAGATGAATACATCACCTTGACATTGTCGGAATTTGGAATTTTGAAAAGACTTCTTCAAAACCAAGGACGAGTTTTAACAAGAAATCAACTTTTAGATGATATTCAAAATGATGATTCTTTTATTGTAGACCGCAACGTCGATGTTCATATTGCCGCTCTAAGGAAAAAATTAGGTCCTAATTTTACTTGGATTGAAACAGTAAGAGGAATAGGTTATCGATTAAAAGAGAGCCTAATCGAAGAGAAATAGAGCTTTTTAGCTTATCTTAAATTCTCTTGGACAAAATGCCCTTTTTTCTTTATGCAGAATGTAAAGAAACAAGGGCAAGCTTTGCATGGCACAACCAGCTCCAATAGATCCCAAAAAAGACCCTAAAGTTGATCTAGGTGTTCAAGCAGCTTCTTTTGGAAAAACAAATCAAAAGAAAGCTCCTGACCCTACAAGCTCTTTAGCTATTCTCTATACCACACTGCAACAACTGCAAGACCTATCTCAAACCTGTAAAGTATATTCTTTGCAACCAGCAGCGCAATCCCTGCAGCCAACACCAGTTGAAAAACCACAAGTGACTGATCCTATCTCTTTACTCAAAGAGGCTCTTTCACCAATCAAAGAACAAGACTGCTCTAATAACCCAGAGTTATTTTATAAGGGATTATTTCATGCAGCGCTGATTGCTAAACATTCTCAGCCACAAATTTTAAAAAATAAGATCTGTCAGATTTTAAAAGATTATGCTCAAACAGTGACTTTAGATTTTGCTCATCAAAAGTCTTTTGCATACTCTTTAGCTGGTGCCTATCGATCCATTAGTCATAATAGCCCAAAAACTGAGTTGTTAGAAGAGGTGTTGAATTTTTACATCAAAGGAAACTCTTCAACGATCGATACGGTAAAACAAGCTTATCTTCATTCGATAAAAACGGATAATGTCATACCACAATTAAAGAGCCATCATCAAAAATGTGCTACTGCTTTTGAGAATTCGGCAAATTGGCAAAAGTCATGTGATAAACTTGTAGCAGATCTAAAAAGTGGAGCGCAAGATCCGCAGATTGTTAGTAAAATTATACAGTTGATTGGTAAAGCTTGCTCACCCTCACAAGTAAAACCACTAGCTGATATTTTAAGCCCACTCTTAGATCAAGAAGATACTAAAATGGCTTTAGGGCAATATTTAGCACTTCATTTTACAGATTTAAAAGATCCTGCTGCTTCACAAGAGCAACTTTTACAATTTTCAGATAAACTAAAAGGGGCCATTCCGAATCAACATCATCAAGCATTAGAAAATTGTGCGGGAGTTTATCAATCGCAACACGTTTTCAATCAGACAAACCCACTGACTCAAAATCAACTGAACTCTGAAACTCAAAATGTGGGTCAGTCAGTCAGTAACAACGTCAATAGCAATGGTTTTGTCCATCAAATTGTTTGGAATACCCCACTACTTATGGCCATGTATATTTTGCTAATGAGCGGGCAAGGAGCCTATGGTTATTTAGGTGATATTATGGGGAATATTAATGATACCCTATCAGATTTGCAAAAATTTACTAGTGATGTTCAGAAAATTCAAGATGATATCAATCAGCTTATGAAAAATGCATCTACTAGCAATCCCTCAGCTTTAGTACAAGATATCGCTGCTAATCAAAGCGATCTACAAAACTTGCTAGCGCAATATGGCGATAAGCTAAGCCCCGAGTTGATTCAAGATATTAAAAATTTTAGCACAACAAGTTTAAATGATGTGGTTAGTGAAGCAACCTCAGGCAAGGTTCTTGATTGGTCTGATTTGTCTAGCAATCCTGCAGCTATTGCACAAGTGCAGGCTTATTTAACTAACGAAAGTGGAGGAGCCGCCGGACAAGCTGCAACTGGAGTTTTTAAAAATATGACAGATTTACTTGGTGGTCTTAACACTCAAAACTCTGCTCAAATGGAAGAGTTAAATTTGATAACAAAAAAAGTAGATTCATTGACTCAGCTTTTCTCATCTTCTGCCACTACCTTTAAAACTCTAATTCAACTTTTAACCAATTACGATGGTATTTAAAAGCCTTTGCTTTATCAGGTCTATTGACCTGATTTTGAATCTGGATTTGAGTCGCAGCAGCAATTTGTAAAAACTGTACGAATGCGATCGCCACAGTCTTTAAGAGTCCCTACTATAGAAAAGCAACATCTCTTGCATAGACCTTGTGTGTATGGCTCTTTGTGTTGAGAGCTTACTGCTATTGATTCTTGAAGCGTTTGAGTTGGTATTGATGTGGGTTTTTCTCTCAAATCTAGAGACTTTTTATTCTTATCCAGAAAAATAACTTGAGTGTAATTAGAATATGGATCGCCTGAAACATGAAGATGGGGAGAGGGTTGGGGACCTGGAGTTTGTGCAATGGTGCTCATTTAGTACCTATTAAGTTATTCAATTACGAGTTAACAAGATTTAATAAGAGAAAAAATATTAAGGCTAAGATATTTCTTGGGCAACTGATTTGTGGGATAAAAATAAACTGCTGACGTAATATGTGATTAAAAATTAAGGGATATCGCTAAATGCAAGAGTATTTTGAATTTGTAGATGAGCTTGATGAAGCTATTTCTAAAAAAATGGAAGAAGGGTTTGCTGTCTATGAAAAAAGCCATGGGGTTTTTGTTAATTACAAACCTTTTGCACTAGTTTTGAAAAGTGCTCAAAATCATGTGATAGGTGTGCTCAATGCTTATACAGCGTTTGCTGAGATCTATATCGATGATATGTGGGTAAATGAAGCTTATCGCAGCAGAGGTTATGGACGAAAATTGATTGCAAAGTTAGAAGATCACTTTAAAGACAAAGGCTATAATAATATTAATCTCGTAACAAGTGCTTTTCAAGCGCCTGATTTTTATAAAAAATGTGGGTTTGAGCTCGAGTATATTAGAGAAAATAAGATCAACTCCAAGTTTACTAAATTTTTCTTCGTTAAATATTTTGACAACCAAACCCAAACACAAGGGCTAATATAATTTTGCTTTTTAATCGTTAATAAAAAAGCGTTTTAAGTTAGATGGAATAATCGGGCAAGCGCCAGTAGGTTTTTTGAAAAGAGCATGTCTTTTTTTAGCCAAAAGATCATAAAAGAAATCAGCAATAAAAGTTGGGACACATTGAAGAAGAAAAACTAAAATCTTCCATGGCCATCTCAAACATTTTAAAACTAAAATAACAGCTTTGGTTTTAAAGACAAGCTGATCGCAACTCTCTGAATAAACAGCAATGCTGTCGGGAAAAGTTTTTTGAGAAAATTTATTTTTAAGTTTTTCAAAACGGTGACTTTCTTGAGGGCAGAATATAAAAGATTGAGAAAGATCTAGTTTATATAAAACAAAGCGGATAAAGGCATGGCACAATCCGCAAGCCCCATCGTAAAAGATGATTATTTTTTGTTCTTTCATTTTTTACTAGCAGCCTTTCAAAGAAGTTCAAATCATGACTCTACAGTAATATGGACTTTTTTTTAATCAAATGATCTATTTTTGACAATTGTAGTGAGTGTATTTCTTGAGTCATTTTAAATTTATTCTTCTATATATTAAGAAGATAGGTATGAGTTATCTTAGTTTAGACTAGAAAAGTAAAGCTTAAATGATGATAATTTGTGGCCATGTCCTGTAATAGCCAGTATTTATTGGTGAATAAAAATAATAAAGATTCAATTAAAATCTAAGGAGCTAACATGAGCTTATCAGCAATTAATTCAAGGCCAATAAGTCTATATCCAACTCTTCCGACTATTGATCAAAGTGCTCAGATGATAGAAGCGATTCACAATCAAGATTTCAGTCAATTAAGAGACTTATTTTTTCAACAACAAGATTTCAATCAAAAAATAAAAATAAACAGCCAAGATCAAATGCAACTGGCTCTTATGGTTGGATTGAAAGATCCAGAGTTCGCCCGTGATTTTTGTTTGGGAATTCTTGATGATTTTGGTGATGAAGAATTGGAGTCAGCATTGAAAGACATGGTAGACCAAATCTCTAGTTATGTAAAAACGCACACTAGCTTTACCGACTCTCTTTTCCCTGCTATAATAAAGAGTATTGAGCTCGCGTTGAAAAATCTTCCAGCAGAAGAGTTTCAAGAACTAGAATTAGCTGAAGACGCAGAGCTTACCTATTTTGAAATAGCCTGTGCCTTTAATGATGAAGAACTTGTGCGTTATGCGCTCGAGCATCAATCTAACTTAGAGCTTAGCAGCCTAGACTTATTAACTGATCCTTGTACTTCTATGCGTAGAAACATATTTGAAATCATACTTTCAAATGGCTATGGTATCGAAGATTTTTTAAGTGAAGGTCAGACGATGAATGATGTCATGACAGAGGCCGTTGAAGAAAATAACAAAAACTTGCTGATCTTTTTAAAAGACCACGGCTACAACACAACAGAATATTTAGAGCAGCTAGCTTAATTTGTAATAAGTTAACAAAAAAACCATTAGCTATAAACTATAGCTAATGGTTTTTTCATTTGCAGTTTCCCATTATGAAAGATCGAATTCTTATTTCTTGTTAACCAAAATAACAGTTGGTTCTTCACCTGGATGTCTATCTACAAATGTTCTTTCGATCTTATCTAAGCCTTTTTGGTATTTCCAATTAATTCTAAAAAGGAAAGCACTTAAGACTAAATAGAGTACAGATAGAATTTGCATAGCTCCTAGGAGTATTGTTACTAGCTGTGGGTTAAAATGAAGGTAAATCAAAACGTTCGCCACTTCATTGCTGTAAGCCTCTGTTTGATGAATAATTGGCGGTAATACGAATTGGCTTAAATTAATCGCTGTTCCTATAGCCAGCCACCAAAATCCATACTGCTGATAAGTTTTTTTATAAAAAATGAAATTCAAGGCAAGAACCAATAAAATAATCACACCCGTAAATAGAGG
>CAZJSX010000106.1:0-6621 GCA_964548845.1 uncultured bacterium
AGGGCTAATAGTGAATATCCCCATAATTTATGTTTAAAAAATGTGGAATCAACTTCAGGAGCCCCAAAAGCAATAACTCCAATATAAGTTACAATTAATCCCACCATAAAAATTCGATTGAGGTAGTCTGTAAAACTAGTTCCTAAAAAAACAAAAATTCCTAAAAACACGGTGAAAAAAAGACTCCCCTGCCAGCTAGAAACACCAATTTTAAAAACTTGGTTGATAAATTGTTCTGTTAAACTTCCACTGACGTCTATGTAGGCCACCAACATACAGTAAAATAAAAACAAGTAAGTGCACCAGCAAATGGTTTTCCCCCATTGACCGAGCCTTTGATAAGTCATCGTAATTAAATTCACTTCTGAATTAAAAGAGAGATTGACCTCTAAGAGCAACAAAGCTGTGATGGTCATGAAAATCCAGCAAAAGACAAGGACGCTTGTGGCAGGATAAAACCCCGACAACCCGGTAATAATGGGCAGCCCTAACATTCCTCCACCTATGGCACTTCCTGCCAAGAGAAGAATGGCTCCAGTAACACTTCCTTTCTTAATCATTTTTGCCTGTCTTTAAGATTTAAGCTTTTCAGCTTTTTTTTCTTCTTGGCCAAGGCGACCTAAGTGGTGCCCTTCATAATCTACAAATTTAAAAATTGATTCAAAAGCTGGGATGGCTTTGCTCACAAGTTTGGCCATCTCTTGAGCAATAAATCGATAGTTTGGATGACCTGCTGGTGAAGATCTAAGCTCACAAATCCACTGAAGTGCTCTCAAGTTCACATGAAAGTACCATGGCATGTTATAAGCCATAGGAACGATATATTGAGCCTCTTCTGGAAGCTCTTTGGCAATTAAATCATAAGCCTCTTTAGCTTGATCCATCGCTTGGCGATATGGAGCTTCCATTTCAGTATCTATGATTTCTGTAGGGATATAATAACCATAATTACAAGTTAAAAGCTGCCGCTCTTGTGTGAGCAAGCGATGTCTTTGTAGGTCGCGATAACTAGCAAAATCTCCAACTATTTCAAAAGTAAAAGTAGCATGCTCTAAAGCTCTTGGCGATTTATGCCTTCTATTTTCCCGGCTATTACATGCAGCATCTCTAATACGCGACAACTCTTCTTGTGATAAATGAGCGCAATGATTCTGAAGCTCTTTTAAAGAGTGGTGTGACTGAGCATAAAGCAGCGATGCCGCCACTTTTTTGACATCATCTGGATTATAGTCAATTAGTTGAACCCCTGGCTCTAAAGATTGACTTTCGAATTGAGTATGCTGCTTTGTCATCACCCGAATTTCTTCTTGCATGGACTCATAAAAGCGGTTGAAGTCTTTTTGATTTTTATGATTGATATCCGCTCTTCTGACAAAAGAAGGGATTACTTTAGATAATTCTGCTGATGCTTCCCGACCAATATCTTGCAATTCTACTAAATTACTCACATTCAATTTTCGAATAAGGCCTTCAAAAAAACGGCCATTTCCAAAGATTCCAAGGTTTGTCAGTGAGCTCGCAGGTAATAACCCTCTTAAACAATCCAAAACTTTTGCTCTAAGTGCTGCGCCATAGGCTACTTTTGAAGAGCCTTCTTCTTTAGGGAACTTTTGTTCCATCATTTCCATCATGGGAGGAATCATCTTACTGTATGAATCAAAGAGCATATTACAAACATCAACATACATTCCTCGATATGCAGATGTCATTAACACTGGCTCTTTATAAAAGAGATACTCATCATTAACTTTTTGATCGAAGTAGATATAACGAGTTGATTTTTCTAAAGGAGAGCCTCCGATTCTAGAGTCTTCAATCACTTTTGCAGCAAGCATCGTTACATTTTCAACAGCTAAATGAGCCCCACCGAGCTCCCCTATCGAGTCATCGCCATAGCCATCTAAAATACGATCGTAAAAATTCTGAGCTTTTTGTATAGCGGCTAGCTGTTCTGCTTTTTTCTCTTCATAGTTACTACCAGCAATAGATTGAAAAGCAGTCTCTTCGTTTAAGATAAATTCTTTTAGAAGTAGTGATCGGAGACCTAAACTAGATCTTGAATATCTGGAAAACAAAGCCCCTTTAATGACTTCTGGTAAATTGCGAAGAACAAAGATATTGGAGTTAATATTAGTTACAAAATGCTCTAAAATTTTAATTTGACTGTCACTAAATTCCTCGAAATTTTGCATATCAAAAACCTTTTAACTTTGAACTACTTTTATTTAACTTGTGAAAATTTCAAATAAGCCTGCCATATTTTAAAATGGCTATCAAGAAAAAAATAGTCTATTTTTTATTTTATCTGCTATAGGTTATTAGTTTATTTTTTAATTTATAGATAAAGAATTAAGCTCATAAAAATAACACGATTCTCAACAACAATTGTTTTAAAAACTCACTGCAAATTGAGCAGAGATTGTTTAGTTTGCTCAATCACTTCTATCCATTTATTATTAAATGTTTCTGGATCAACCATTCTGTAATCAATAGTGTGAGCTTGATAATGAAATCCTTTAAAGTGGATATGTGGATCAAAACCCGCCAACCCCTTTTGTACGGCTTGCACATGTTCTATGCGATCGTCAACAAATACAATAAGATCAGGCTTCCAAGAAATAGTTTTTAAAAATTCTACTAAAACCAATCCTTTATCGCGTTCATTTGCCAAAATCACTCCATTTTTATAAAAAGGGCTTCTCCCTATTTCAGTGGTGGGAAAACCAACAAAAACAATTTCTGGCATTCCTATAAATGATTTAGAAAAATCAATCCCTACCCGTTTCAACTCTGCAATTCTATGATCTTCTACAGCTATACCTGCAATTTTACCACCTGTCGCTGCTGTTAAAGCAATTGTTTTAATACCATTTTTTTGAAGTGTTTCAATGAACGCAGGGGTCTCTTTTTCAATAAGAGCTGATGGTGTTGTTAAAAGTGGTAGAGTAAAAGCCATTAATTTTTCTTTTTCATTTAATGGCGACATTATTTTATCAAACGTGCCTGCGTGATGAATTTTAAAATTTGGTCGTTGAAATGCTGGTTCATTCAAAATAGTTAAGGTGTCATCAATATCAAAAACAACTAAAACATGATTGTGATTTTGAATATGTTGGTGAATATCTTTAATGGAATGAAGCGGGGCAATATTTGCACAAACATATCCAGAAGAAAAAACGACTAAACAATACACCCACAAACTAAATCTAATTATAGCCATAACGCGATCCTTTAAAAAGATTAAATCACAACAAAGCTTGCCTTTTTATTCATAAGTTGGCGATGATTTTTTCTCATATAATGCTTTTCTTATGATGAGAAAAAAACATTAAAATGATGACAGGTACTAAAAATGATTAAAATTTTTATATACTTTTTAGCAGGAACACTTATCTCTATGGCTCCAGATTTAAATAGCAACTTTTCATTTGATCCTTCTTATCAAGAACAATCCTTCGATCGCCCTCTCTATCCTATTGCACAACCAAGAGAAGAAGGTTTTTTAAAAGTATCTGATTTGCATCAGATTTTTTATGCCACTTATGGCAACCCCGAAGGTATTCCTGTTGTTGTTTTACATGGAGGGCCTGGAGCTGGATGTAGCAATGCGATGACACAATCTTTTGATCTGAGTCGATGGAATGTGGTGATGTTCGATCAAAGAGGAGCCATGAGATCTGAGCCTTTTGGTTGTATGGAAGAAAACAGCCCTCAACACTCCATTAGCGATATGGAAGCCTTAAGAGAGCATTTAGGAATTCAAAAGTGGGTTGTATTTGGCGGATCATGGGGATCATCTCTTGCCCTTCTTTATGGACAATCTCATCCAGATAAATGCACTGGATTTATCCTTCGAGGAGTCTGGCTAACAAGAGAACAAGATTATTTACATCTATTTTATGGAGCGGGAAAAATGTTCCCAGAGGCCTATGAAAGCGTTGTCAATCATATCCCAATAGATGAGCGCCATGATTTGTTCTCGGCTTATTATCAGAGGGTCACGGATCCAGATCCTGCGATTCAATTGCATGCTGCAAAAACATTTATGAAATTTGACATGATCTGTGCTACCCATCTTCCGAATCCTGCTTTAGTAAACAGCGTAATGCAAAATGACAAGCTTGCACTCGGCGTTATGAAAACATTTTGTCATTATGCAAAAAATGAGTTCTTTCTTAAGCCCAATCAAATTTTATCTGAGATGGATCGAATTTCACATCTTCCAGCAATTATCATTAATGGACGCTGGGATGTCATCTGTCCAACAGAAATGGCCTATTTAGTGCACCAAAAATTTCAAAATAGCGCTTTATGGATCGTGCCTAACGGCGGGCATTCCACGATTGAGCCAGCTATTGCCTCTGCACTAGCAACAGCCACTGATATTTTTGCAAAAGAAATTGAAAATGCAGCAGATTAAAATAAGAGTTTTTTATGACAATCATTACCATTGGAACAACAAATAAAGCCAAAATTCAAGCATTAAAAGAATGCATAGAAAGTTTGGGCACATTCTCCGATTATAAAATGACGAGTTTATCAGTTCCATCAGGGGTAGCTGATCAACCTCTTACTATGGCAGAGACCATTCAAGGGGCAAAAAATCGAGCTTATAACGCCTTCACCTTGTCCCCAGTAAAACCAACATATAGTTTTGGTGTAGAAAGTGGACTAGTTGAAGCACCTGGAACTCAATCTGGATTCTTACACTTAAGCTTATGTTGTATTTACGATGGAGCGCAATATTACATTGGATCTTCAACGGGCTTTGAACTTCCTAAAAATGTTCTTAAAAAAATAATTGAAGATCGACTCAATCTCACTCAAGCTTGTGTGACTTCGGGCATTTCCTCTAAAAAAAATCTTGGCGAAGAAGAGGGGCTGATTGGTATTTTGACTCATGGAAAAATTAATCGGATGGAATACTCTAAAGAAAGTATTTATGCAGCTTTAATACAAATTATAAATAAAAATTTATATTCTTAGTAAATTTACACACTGAGGAGAACAAATAATGACAGCTCTATCATCTTCAACAACTAGCTGCCCTATTTATCAAATGGTAACTGCAGAGCTTCTAGATGACAAAGTCATCTTTCCAGAAAATAGTTTTAAAGAAGCGATGCGAGTTGGTTTTTTTAGAATTAAAGCTCCAAATGATCTCAATTTAGAAATAGGAAGAGAGTTTGCTAAGACATTTACCTCTGATCCTCGCTATGCCAAAGTTGGCGTCATTGATGCTATTAATGGATATCTGCAAAGTGAAATCAACCAAACAGTCCGATTTACTTTAGAAAGAGGAAAATGGAATCTAAAACATGAAGACGGAAGCTCTTATTACTCCCAAGAACTGCAACAAATGGGGAGTAAAATGAATGATATCGGTATTAAAATTCTAAAGAGTATTTTCACTCAATATGAACTTCCTGAAAACTTATGGTTTAAAGCATCTGGAGGCAGTGCTTACAATGAGGGATCTCATTTCTTACTTTTTAATTGCTATGATCCTAAACTAAGCGATAAACCCTTTGGTGTGGGTGCCCATAAAGATTGGGGAAATATTACTGTTTTAGATGCGACAGAACCAGGATTGCAAGCAAAAATAGATGGAATTTGGCACGAGCTAGATGTTGAAGATGGATATCTGACAATTAACTTTGGCTATCCTTTAGAAAAATTACTACCAGGTGTTCATGCTTCTGAGCATCGAGTAGTCACACAAACAAAAAATATGCGCACTTCAACTGTTGTTTTTATCGACCCTCGCTTAGGGGCATTTAGTCAAGGGGCTATTACAGATCAAGATCAAGGATATGTCTATGACTGGGATACGAGAGCTAAGCAATTAATCAATGAAGAATCCGCCATTTCATTTTTTACAACTCTGAGCAATCAGCTTTTTGGATATGATCAATCAGGTAAAAAAACAAATAGCTAAATTACTCTTTTGTAATCGTGGCAAATTGTGGCTGAGTTAACTCTATCAAATCCTCAACATTCATCACGATAGACTCTGTAGGTAATCCGCAATTAAAAGCGATTTTTTTAGAGTTTCTAATTTGTTCATCAAAGTAGTTGTCCAGATTGATCAGCTGACCAAATGGAGGAACTCCACCGACGATCAATCCAAATCTCTCTTTGATCACTTCTGGACTTTCAAACTCACATTTTTCTCCAACTAATTGAGCCACCGCTTTCATATCCAATTTCAAGTGAGCTGGAATATTCATCTGATAATTTTTCTTACTATTTTTACCAATCAAGATAATGGACTTGATTCCTGCTTTGATATCTGTTCCACGAGCATTAGCAGACTCTTCCGAAGTATTTGTAACATTGTGGATTAAATGTTTATAATCCATCTCTTTTGCTCTTAAAAGTCGGATGATTTCACCACGAATATTTTCTCCACCAAAAAAGATTTTAGATCGAATGCGATTACTTGCAATTCGTTTAGGATCTGATGGAAAAAGTGAAGCTTCCCTGACATTGTCCAAATGAAGCATAGTCATGGTTAATCTTTCTAACCCCATACCAAAACCACCGTGAGCCGGCATTCCGTGTTTAAAAATACTCAAATAATCTTCAAATTGCGCAGGATCCATTTCTTTTAATATGAGC
>CAZJSX010000107.1:0-6619 GCA_964548845.1 uncultured bacterium
GTAGTTATCTTTTGGTTTTCAATATTCTAATGGCGATCATTTTGATGGCATGAGTAAACTTTTAATTTTAAAGATACAAATAATTTTTTTAAAATCATTAAAAATGAATTAATAAAACCAATTAATTAATGTATTATTAAATACTTTTTTGTTATCATTAATTCATGAAATTTAGACTACCTAGACAAGTTTATATCCAAGATGTCAATAAAATTATCTTGCGTGAGATCCGTAAAAGTAAACTTTACGTGCCGGTTATTTCTAAAAAAAAGTTTAGAGAACTTAAAAAAATTATTGAGATTATCAATACTGATGGGATGCCCAAGTATCTAGTGCGCAGAAAAATGGGAAATCTTGGTCATGGGATTTTTCTACATCCAGATGCAGAGCCTATTAAAAGAGGCCAAATCATTGCCCCATATGCTGGAGAGGTCTCCATAGTTGCTCAAAACGATCCTGATGATTCTGCTTATGCGTTTGCTCCTTTGAGCGATATTCACTTAAATAAAAAAGAGCAAGAGGCTTTTGATGAAGATAAGGATTTTCATCCTAGACGGCTTTATGCGCTCAATTTAGATGCTGAGAAAAAAGGCAATTTTACCCGTTTTATCAATCACTCTGAAAAGCCTAATATTGAAGCACAAATCACTTCAGTTCCTAAAAATAATCCTTTGTTTCCCCATATGCCCCTTGAAATTATTTATGTGGCAAAAAAAACAATTAGACCTGGCGAGCAGCTTTTAGTCTGCTATGAAGATGAAGAAAAAAGTTACTGGAATGCCTATGGGATCAAGCCTTTTCCTATGAGACCTAACACCTATCGCGTCAATGCGAAATTAAGAGTGATTAGAGGCGATCAGAAGTAGCGTTTGAGTTTTTGTTACTCTTATGCTATAATCATTTCCCATGAAAAATTTAAGTATCATTCTAAAAAAGGGAAAAGAGACTATTTTCCAAAATAGGCATCCCTGGATTTTCTCAGGAGCAATTGCCTCTTATCCTTCTGCCTTTGAAGATGGAAAAATTTATCCCATTCACAGTCATGACCACAAATTACTAGGTCATGGTTATTTTCGACAGGCTAATAGCCTGGCTGGAAGAGTTGTCTCTTTTGGTGCTAGTGATCCTTGGCAAACGATCTGTGAAAATATTGATCAAGCTATTCATTTGCGCCACATGTTAATTGATCAACATTCTACTAATGCTTATCGCTTGATCAATGGAGAAGGGGATCAAATACCGGGATTAATTGTGGATCAATATAGCGATTATTTAGTGCTGCAAAGTAGCACTTTGGGGATCGACTTGATTAAAGACAAAATTGTGGAATATTTGGTCAGTAAAAAAAGATGGAAAGGGATATTTGAAAAGTCATCTTCACAATCTAGAGATCAAGAAAAACTGCCTACAATCACGCAAGTTCTTTGGGGGGATGATCCAGAAGAGATTCAAATTTTAGAGAATAACCTTAAATTTGTTGTGAATTGGAAAAAAGGTCAAAAAACAGGCTTTTTCTTAGATCAAAGGGAGATGAGAGATTTAGTTAGACAATTTAGTCATAATAAAAAAGTGCTCAACTGTTTTAGTTATACAGGTGGTTTTTCTGTTTATGCCTTAAAAGGAAAAGCAAAGCATGTCGATTCATTAGATTCATCGGCATCAGCACTCGCCTTGGCAGAGCAACATGTTGAGCTCAATCAATTTTCTAAAGATCAACACAGATGTATCGAAAAAGATGCGTTTCAATTTTTGCGAGAAGATGCATTAGATTACGATTTTATTATTTTATTATTTTAGATCCCCCTGCATTCATCAAGAAAAAGCAAGATGTTTCACAAGGTGTCAGAGGATATCGAGAGATCAATGCACAAGTGATGGCTAAAGCTCCAAAAAATAGTTTTTTACTCACTTGCTCTTGTTCTTATTACATGGATGATGCTCTTTTTAAAACAGTGCTCTTTCAAGCAGCTGCGCAAAGCAATCGCAACGTACAAATTATTAAAGAAAGCTTTCATTCATTAGATCATCCACTCAATCTTTTTCATCCAGAAGGGAGATATTTGAAGAGTATTCTCTTGTTTTTGAGTTAAGATTAAAAAATATTTTTTATAAATTTCTTATTGTAAAAGATATAAAAAATATCTCCACAAAAAATCAAAAAAAGCAAAATATGTGAGTTATTGAAATTTCATACTGAGCTTCAAGCTTGGGAAATTTCTGCAAGCGCGAACCTTGCAAAAAAACGTTCGTACAACAAAAACGGTTTTAATATGAACATGAAGAAAAAAGAAGACAAATCAAAAGCAAAACCAGGAATGCAACAAAAAGGTGGCGCTACTGCTACTGCTACAGCTCCTCAAGCTAAGCAAGATAGCAAATCTCAACCTGCTAAGAAAAAGTAGTTTTCGAGTAAAAGCCGGTAAATCTTTATAAAGCAGATTTGCCGGCTTTTTTTTATCTTTATTAACTCCTTATAAATACCTTCCTATGTTAAACTAGGTGGCGTAGTTGAATAACAACTTAACAAGGAAGGTATATCATGAGAATCGGAACAACAAATTTTCACATTGCACCTCAATTTGATGCTGCAACACATAGTATCAAAGATCATTTGAAAGCCATCGGAAGAAATATTTCAGATTTCTTTCATGAAAACACCGAAAAATTAGGTCAAAAATTTGACAAAATGGCTGAAAGTCTTAAAGACCTTAAGCAAGATTCTGTTGAGAAAACTCAAGCAGGATGGGAGAAGTGGTGTGAAGAATTCACAGCTCTTAAAAATGATTTTAAAGAGAAAACAGCTGATTTAGACGACGCTGCTCGCCAAAAAGCTCAAGATGCAATTGATGCTCTTTCTCGTAAACAAGATGAATTTACTGCTAAAGGTAAAGACATTAAAGAACATTTCGCAGCTATGGGAAGAGACCTAGCTAATTCTTTCAATGAAAAAACAGATACTTTAGGTCGTAAATTCGATCAGATGACAGAAAGTCTTAAAGATATAAAACAAGACTCTGCTGAAAAAGCTGAAACAGAATTGAAAAAATGGCGCGAAGAATTCGCAGCTGTTCAAAAAGACTTTAAAGCGAAAGCTGAAAATATTGATGAGGCAACCCGTCAAAAAATTTCAGATGGACTTGATGCTATTGCTCGTAAGCAAGAAGAGTTTAATGCCAAAGGTAAAGACATTAAAGAGCATTTGAAAGCGATGGGAAGAGAAATCTCAGATTCTTTCAACGAAAAAACTGAAGGTTTAAAGCAACGATTTGAGCAGATTGGCAATGACCTTCAAGCCGTTGAACAAGACACTGTAGATAAAGCTCGCGAATCTTTAAACAAATGTCGCGAAGAAATAGCAGTACTTGAAAATGACTTTAAAGCCAAAGCTGATCATGTTGATGAGGCTACTCGTCAAAAAATATCAGATGGACTTAAAGCTCTAGCTGACAAAGAAAAAGAATTGGCTGATAAAGTAAATTAAGTAATTTATTTTAGATAGCTTTTAAGCCACCTTAGAACAAGTTAGATTCTTTCATAGACCTAAATTAGGTAAATTCGATATGGGAAGAATCATAGATTGTCTAAGGTGGCTTTATTATTAAGAAACGATTTATAGACGTTGAATTTACCGACTATCGCCTGTTATTGGGATCTTTACTCAATAAGGGGATGGCCTTTACCCAAAAAGAGCGCAATGAATTTTTATTGCACGGTTTACTACCGCCCCGCATTGCGACTTTAAAGCAGCAGCGCGAGCGCTCCTACTTAGCTTTTAAAAATAAGCCCAACGATCTAGAAAAATACATTTACCTTCGCGATTTACAAGATTCTAACGAAACCCTTTATTATAGTCTTCTCTGTCACCACTTAGATGAGATGCTTCCTATTGTCTATACGCCAACAGTTGGGCTTGGATGTCAAAAGTTTAGCCATATTTATCGCAGACCTCGCGGTATTTTTATTTCTTATCCACTTAGAGGGCAAATTGAAAAAATATTGAATAATGAGCGCTTTGACTCCATTGAAGTCATTGTCGTTTCTGATGGTGAGCGTATTTTAGGGCTTGGCGACCAAGGAGCTGGAGGGATGGGTATTCCAATTGGCAAATTGGCTCTTTATAGCGCTTGCGGTGGTTTTCACCCCAGAACCACTCTCCCTATTATTTTAGATGTGGGGACTGACAATGAAGATTTGATAAAAGATCCTCTTTACTTGGGATGGAAGCATAAACGTATTCGCGGGAAAAAGTATTTTGAATTTATAGAAAGCTTTGTCAAAGCCATTAAAAAAAGGTTCCCAAATATCTTACTTCAGTGGGAAGACTTTGCAGGGAAAAATGCAGCGGCAATTTTAGAAAAATATTCAGAAAAACTTTGTACTTTTAATGATGATATCCAGGGAACTGCAGCAGTGGTTGCCGGGACTTTATTAGCTGCAGTTAAAACTCTAAAAATGCCTATCGAAAATCATCGATTTGTTATTGCTGGTGCTGGTTCCGCAGGATGTGGAATTGGTCATTTAATGGCTCAAATTCTGATGGAAAAAGGATTGTCTCACCAAGAGGCCTATTCGAAATTTTATCTTTTAGACCGAAATGGTCTCTTAATAGAGGGGCAAGATCATTTAATCTCTTTTCAGGCTCCCTTTTGTCAAAAAAAGTCCCTTTTAAAAAGTTGGGGTTATACTGAAGATCACCGAGTTCCTTTAAAAGAGGTGATTGAACATGCAAAACCTACCGTATTAATAGGAGTCTCTGGAAAAGGGGGCCTCTTTACTAGAGAGGTTATTCAGAAGATGGCAGAGCATTGCCCTCAACCGATTATTTTCCCACTTTCTAATCCTACTAGTTGCTCAGAGGCCACTCCAGAAGATATCATCAAATGGACTGAGGGAAAAGCTTTGATTGGAACAGGCAGCCCTTTTGATCCTGTTATGAAAAATGGAAAACTTTTTCGAGCCGACCAAACCAATAATGCTTATATTTTTCCAGGCTTAGGACTTGGTATTGTGGCAGTTAAAGCAAAAAGAGTCACTGAAAGCATGTTTATTAAGGCAGCAGAGGCTTTAGCTAAACTATCTCCAGCGCTTAAAAATCCACAAGCTAACTTATTGCCTCCACTCGATATGAGTCGAAAAATTGCCTTCAAGATTGCCTGTGCTGTTGCCAAAGAGGCGGTTGATTCAAAAATCGCAGAACCACTTAGCTCTAAAGAGATAGAGAAACGTATACTAGAGAAAATGTGGAAGCCTGTATATCTGCCTTACAGACGGGTGAGAGAAAAAAAAGTGGCTAGCCAAAGCAGTAAAAAAAGTAAGGGTAAATAATCCCTAGTTTGATTGCTCTAAATAAGTTACACTTTTATCCCATTTAAAATTTAAGAAAAAAAATATGAACGTTTTGAAGCCAAAAAAGCACATGAGACATCTTTTAAGAGCCATTTCTGCTCCACTATTTGCTCTAGCATTTTTAATGCTCTCTAACGGCTTTTTTTTAACATATGTCAGCGCTAAGCTTCATTTAGATCACTATTCTTCATATTCGATAGGGGTGATACAGGGTAGCTACTATGCAGGATTTTTAATTGCTGCGCTAAAATGTGAGCGTTTGATTCAAAGGATCAAACATATTAGAGCTTTTTCTTTTTTTGCATCGATTGCAACAGCTTGTACCTTATTAACTGTTTTTGCTGACAATCTTTTAACTTGGATGATCTCTCGCTTCATTATGGGGGTTTGCATCGCAGCGCTCTATGTCATTATAGAAAGTTGGCTGTTGATTATCAGTAATAGCAAAAATAGGGGAATCGTTTTAGCTTTTTATATGATTGCCCTTTATATCTCGCAGTCACTAAGCCAATATTTGATCAATTTTATACAAATTGAATCCCTAATGGCTTTTATTATCTCAGGCTTTTTAGCCTCTATCTCTATTTTACCAGTAACTTTTACACACACTAGAATCCCTGAGATGTCAACTCCACCTGCATCTGCTATTTTTAAATATTTTATCATTGCACCACTGGCAACAGTTGGCGCCATTGTATCAGGCATGATGCTCAGCAGTATTTATACGTTTGCTCCCAACTATGCTCAAACCTACAATCTTTCGATTGCCAATTTGATGAGTATCACAATTGCTGGTGGTTTTTTACTCCAATATCCTATCGGTCATCTTTCAGATCTATTTGACCGGGGGAAAGTAGTGGTCTTTGTAGCCCTCATGGCGATGCTCAGCAGCATTGCAATGATTATATCGACGGGTCATTCGCCCATTTGGATTTTAATTTTTTCATTTATCATGGGTGGATTTGTCTTTACGATTTACCCATTAAGTGTCACTCAAGTGATCGATCGCACTCATTCGGATGCTGTGACAACCGTTGCTGGTGTTATCCTCTTTGCTTATAGTATAGGAGCAGTCATTGGCCCGTTAGTCACCCCTATTTTTATTACAGCATTAGGTGGTGAAATAGGGTTATATTATTCAGTAGCACTAAGTGCAGCAATTTTAACGATTGTAGGACTTTTTGTTTTGAAGATCAAAAAACCGATTCCCAAAAAAGATCAAGAGACTTTTGTGGCATTACCTCCTCAAACACCAGTCGCAGGGGATTTAGAC
>CAZJSX010000108.1:0-1529 GCA_964548845.1 uncultured bacterium
CGGCTCTTGCTGCTCTAAAATACTTTACTGTTAATAGATCGACGTTTAACCCTCCAGTTCATGAAGCTTTTGAACACCCTACTCAAATAGTTTCTGGAAATTCAAGCAATACACCGATTGTTTTGCCAATTTCAATAAACAATAATAATCTAAATTTGACAGTTATTAAAAATGGCTCATACGCTAATCAGTTAAGTGATCAAATAAGACAGAAGATAGATTGTTTTGGTGCCAACTTTAATCTTTTAAAAGAAGGCATTTCACAAGGGGTAAGCCCGGACATTTTAAATGGATGTGGGCAGGCCCCTTTGCATCTTGCTGCACAACTATGTGATCCATCGCTTATAGACTTTCTGCTTAAACAAAAGGCGGATCCTAATTTATTAAATGTTATAGGCAAATCTCCAATTTATATTGCTTCATATCAAAGTCCTAGAGAAGATTGTACACAAGAAAAGATTGCGCAAATGATAATGACTTTAATTTCTCATGGAGCCGATACAAGTTTTAATTATGACAATAAAACAATTTTTCAAAATCTTGCAAGTTTAGAAGAAGTAAAGTTAGTCCTATGCAAAAGCGAGATAGACAAAAATATTAAAGAAAAATTTTGTTAAATTATTATTAAAAAATAGAAAAATAGTCAAAGTCGTAAAAAAGACAATTAAAATAGACTAAAGAGAAACTTAATTTATCATTTAATTAAAACCAGAACTAAAAAAATAACATAAATTTTTTTTGGAATTCGTTGAATATTAGTATAAATTGATAAAAAATAAATAAACAAAAAATATTTGTTGCTTGTTTATTTAATAACGTCGACTAACTGCTTGTATTGATAAAAAATTAAACTATTTAGGATTACCTATGAGTACTACCACTCTTTCACTTACAAAACCAGTTTTGCTTTATAATAATACTTCAGCTTACTGCAATCATTATCTTTCACAACCAAACAGTAATTTATGGAGCACTACTTACTCTACTCTTTGCAGTGTGCTGGATGATTCTGCAAAAAAGGTAGTTGAGGTAGTTAGAGGCAATTTAGATGCAGTTAGAGGTAAATGTGGTTTCACTTTTGAAAGAAAAAATTCATTCACCTATCAGGTGACAATTAATAACTCAATCCCTCCCGCTTTATTTGCGTGCCTAGCTAAAAAAGCTGGACAGGGGAATTTTTGTGCGACCTCGACTTTTACAGATGATTGTATTAAAAAACTAATTCCCGATTTATTAAATACTAATTGTTTAGATGATGTAGGCAACGATTTTGTGATTCATCTTCTTGCTAGCCAACCTAATCTAATCAGTCTAGAATTTGAATCTAAAATTAATCCATTGATGCTAGCTGCTTATAAAGGACACAAACAAATTGTGAAATATTTATTGCATGCAGGCTTGGACTTAAATCTTATGAGTTCACAGGGTTATTCTCCTCTCATGTTTGCAGCATTAGGGGGGCACTTAGAAATTGTAAGGTTGCTGCTAGATAGCAAAGCTGAAGTTGATTCAAAAAACAACGAAGGTGG
>CAZJSX010000108.1:1629-6528 GCA_964548845.1 uncultured bacterium
ATCTGCTCTTTTTATTGCAGCACAAAACGGCCATTTAGAAATTGTAAGGTTGCTGCTAGATAGCAAAGCTCAAGTTGATTCAAAAAACAACGAAGGTGGATCTGCTCTTTTTATTGCAGCACAAAACGGCCATTTAGAAATTGTAAGGTTGCTGTTAGATAGAAAAGCTGAAGTTGATTTAAAAATCAACACAGGTGGAACTGCTCTTATTATTGCAGCACTAAGGGGCCATTTAGAAATCGTAAGGTTGCTGCTAGATAGAAAAGCTCAAGTTGATTTAAAAATCAACACAGGTGGAACTGCTCTTATGTTTGCAGCACAAAACGGACATTTAGAAATTGTAAGGTTGCTGTTAGATAGAAAAGCTGAAGTTGATTTAAAATGCAATAATGGTCTAACTGCTCTTATGTCTGCAGTAACCCACAGACGCGAAAAAGTTGTAGAGTTGCTATTAAGGAACAAAGCTGATTTTAATGTACGATTCAATAAAGATGTTAATCTTCTTATGTTTGCAACAGAAGACAGACAAAAAGAAATTGTAGAGTTACTATTAAAGTATGGAGCCAATCCTGATTCACAAACATCATTTGGGTCTAGGGCAATTGACCTTGTTGCAAACAGAGGGTACTATGAAATCTTGGATGTATTTTTAAAGTATAATGCTAATGTTAAGGCAGTTGAGCCAACATTAGTAGCTCCTATTACTATGAGTCCTTATAGAATTGCTCAATGCAACGGTCACGAAAAAGTGGCTTCTGTTTTATTGAACGCGGGGTCTGGATCGTGGTTTGATTACATATTACCATGCCAGATTTTTAAAAATCGCGGTAATATAACTATTTTCAAAAAACCAAATTAACGCCGCTTTGTTTGGTTTTAATTTCGTTTTATTGAAATATTAGTTTGCTTAGAATTTATGTTTTCATAAAAAGTGGCATTTAAAGTTCTAAGAGATGCCTCTTTAATTTGTAGTAATTCGATGTGTAAATTAATTCATGGGTGATTTCAAACAGGTAAATCACTAGTTTGACTATTGGATTCTTTGAGGCTTGGTCTTTAGAATCGATAAAAAATAGAGTGGTTGAAGTATATATTCATTTGTAGGCTAGGCGGCAAACAAAGGAGTTATTATGACGACGCCCTCTTACGAGATATGAAGAGGGGGTATTTTAACCTCTAGCCCGCCTTAGAGGCACCCTAGAAACGTCAAGTCCCTTTTGAAAGGGCGTTATGACTTGGGTAAATATTGATTATTTTAAAAAGGAAATTTAGTTTAAACTTTTTTAAAATTAATTTCTTACTATTTTTTTAACTTCTTGGTACATCACTTCTACAAGTTTTTCTAAATTATACTGAGGTTGCCAGTTCCAATCTTGCTGTGCTTTCGAATCATCGATAGTTCTTGGCCATGAATTGGCAATTTTTTGCCTACTATCTGGCTTGTATTCACAAGTAAATTTAGGATTATGCTTTTGTATTTCTTTAACTAGCTCTTCAGGGGCAAATTCAATTGCTGAGAAATTGTAGCTTGTGCGCACTGAAATTTTTTCTTTATTGGCTTCCATTAAACCAATAGTGCCATTGATAGCATCATCCATGTACATCATTGGCAGCACAGAGCCTTTATCAATATAAGAGTCATAGTGATTGTTTTTAATAGCGCCGTAAAAAATATGGATGGCGTATTCAGTAGTTCCATCTCCTGGAGGGGCTTTGTAGCCGAGTAAACCAGGGTAGCGCAAGCTTCTCACATCCACTCCAAACTTAGTGAAGTAGTATTGGCATAAAAGCTCACCTGTGACTTTGTTAACTCCGTACATAGTAGTCGGTTCTAATATCGTGTTCTGAGGGACATTTTCTTTAGGAGTAGTAGGTCCAAAGGCAGCAATAGAACTAGGCCAAAAAACTTTAAGTTTATAATTTACGGCTAGGCTCAACACATTGCGTAACCCATTTACATTAATATCCCAAGCTAAGTCTGGATCTTTTTCTCCACCTGCTGATAACAGACCGGCTAGATGGTAGACTTCAGTGATCTGGTATTTTTGAATTAGTGTTTCCAATAGAGCTTTATCACGCACGTCACCTTGTTCAAAAATAGCTTCAAAGGAAGGATTAACCAAGTTTTTTTCAAAGGCAATGACGTTTTCATAGCCAATTTTTTTTTGTAGAATAGGGATGAGGTCTGAGCCGACTAGCCCTGTTGCTCCAGTTACTAGAATTTTTCTCTTCATGATCTCCATTGACTTAAGTTAAAAAAAAGTCTTGCAAAATTTTTTAATCTACTAAAGTTTATAGAGAGATCGACTTATTTTCCAGAAAATATTGCCCTTAAAACAGTTCTAAGTAAGTAGCAAAATTATTTTTGATTTTTATAGAGAATCACAAAGAATTTATAAAATTAAATTTTTAAAATGTTCTTTTAATTGAGAGTAGGGGAGCGTTTCTCCAAAAGCATACGAGTAGGTTTCTTGTTTAACTAGATCGTATTTTTGATGATCTAACGGAATTTCTTTGTCGATAATGGAATAAATATTTTTGAGATCTTCAGGATAAATATTAGTTCCACAGCGCAAAAGATAAGCCGATTTATCCGTAAGATAAGAGCGCTTGTGATGATTGATAAAAAAGAGGGGGGTATTAAATGCTAAGGCATCGTAGCCCACTGAGGAGTGATCACCTAAATAAATATCGATGTGACTTAAAATAGGATAAATATTGGGCAGTAATGGCAGGATAAGCACATTGCCTTTTTTGGCATAAGGGGTTAAAAGTTCATAGAGTGTTTTAGGGTCATAGTCTTTTCTGGCAACGCTTAAATTAGGATGAAGTTTAAGAATTAGATTATAGCTGGAAGGAAGATTAGATAAAATGTCCCCGTAGGCTTTAAAAAGTGAAGAAGAGTCCTCTTTATCATTCCAAGTAGGGGCATAAAGAATAGTTGTTTGTTTTTTCTTAAACTTTTTAAATACCTCTTTTTGAATCATAGAATCAAAAAAGTCTCGATGCTCTAAATAATAGCTATAGCGATAGTTGCCAATCCATTCTAGTTTGGTGTGTTGATGAACATTTTTATCTTCAAGTAGATCTTGCATTCTCTTGCCATACACCAAAACTTTATCTACATCTAAAAGATGACCCTTAGGATCAAACCAATCCGATCGATATCCTTTATCTGAGCAGCCGTGCAAATGATAAATAAACTGAGTCGGCAAATGCCAAATAGATTCATGAGGGTGATTTTTTTTGGCGGTTTGAATAATCTGCTTGAAAGACGTTGTCTCTAAGCTAAAGCCATAGAAAATAGTCGAATAATTTTCAATGAGGCTGTGCAGCGACCACTCTTTTAGCTCACATTTGAATGGGGGGTAATACTTTTTATAAGTAAAAGCAATCGAAGGCTCTTTAGTAATGAGCGGAATATCTAAAATAGCAGCTATTGGAATGACATGATCGATAAAGGGGACAAATGGGCCGGCAATAGCACATGCATTTCTTGTTTTATTTGCAGCCAAAAAATCGATCTGAGATAAAAATGATGAAGAAGGCTCCATAGTCACTCGTTAAAAATTGCAAACACTATTTAGCTTTTTTAGAATTTTACTCCTACTATTAAAATAAGGAGCTGTTGACAAATAACAAAAAATCAGCGACCTTTCATTTTTAAAATCAATTCGAAATCTTAATTTTTATGCTATCTCAGGTGGAAGATTTTTATCTCTACATGGCTTCTGAAAAGGGGTTATCTAAAAATACTCAACTTGCATACAAAACCGATATGGATCAGTTCATCCAATTTTTAGACTCCATGCAAATTACTGACTTAACCAAAGTTAATCAAAATCACTTTTTGAGATTTTTAGAAGATTGTAAAAAAAAGGGGTTGGCTTCATCAACCATTTCTAGAAAACTAATGGCCCTAAAAGTCTTCTTTAAATTTTTAAAAAGAGAGCGCCATATTTTGGTCGATGTGGCTCACTATCTGACGAGTCCCAAAATATGGCAGATGATTCCCAATATTTTAAGCCCTGAGCAAGTCGAAAGATTATTAAATGAACCTAACCCTCTTTTAGAGATAGAGGCCAGAGATAAGGCGGTATTAGAAGTTTTATACGGTAGCGGCCTTAGAGTTTCTGAGCTATGCTCACTTAAGATAAACGATGTTGATGACCATTTTGTCAAAGTGAAAGGTAAAGGGTCCAAAGAGCGGATGGTTCCGATTGGCAAAAAGGCAATTGAGGCCATCGACTACTATTTGTGTCATTATCGAAAAGA
Organism: uncultured bacterium; assembly: GCA_964548845.1. Classification (GTDB taxonomy): domain Bacteria; phylum Chlamydiota; class Chlamydiia; order Chlamydiales; family JAAZZY01; genus CAZJSX01. The sequence goes on from CAZJSX010000108.1 coordinate 5,905, forward strand.
AGAGGCAAGTGGTTTTTTATTTCTTACCCCACAAAAAAAACCAATTGATCGCATTTTAGTTTGGAAAAGGATTAAATTTTATGCATCCAGAGCCGGGATTGAGCAAAGCTTTTCACCACACACTTTAAGGCATGCCTTTGCTACCCATCTTCTAGAAAATGGTGCTGATTTAAGAATTATTCAAGAGATGCTAGGACATGCTAGCATTGCTACAACCGATCGCTATACCCATGTGAGTCAAAAGCATCTCAAAGTTGCGTTTGAAAATTTCCATCCTAGACGCTAATTTTCTAACTCCACATTTGTTAAAATAAGCTTAAGATTGTTGATTTTTGTCGTGAGAACTTGCAACGATTGCTTTAAAATTTCTAAAATATCTTTATATTTAGTTTATCTGGTTGTTTAAAAAAAATGTTGTTGCTATATCCCAAACATTAGTTTGAGTTTTATAGGTGATTAGCTTTGTGATCTTAAAGACAGCTTCGATCTCTTTTCTTATGAGAGTTTTTAAACGCAAATTGTTTGCATATAAAAACTTAAAGTTGATTCTCGCAGTTTTTTTAACTGCGCTGATATCTAGCTATAGCCTATCAGCTACACCTAATATTGACCAAGACAGTTCAG